>JAAWCL010000061.1 GCA_022793235.1 Bacilli bacterium
TCCAAAGTGATTCCATTTTCTCCCTCACGATAACTCATTGTAATCTTACCTGTACGAATCGTATTCTCTAAATTACCCTTTTTAGTATAAGTAAATACAGCATAAGTAATTCCTACTACGAATACTAAAAGTAACACTAAGCCTAAAACTGATACGATGATTTTACTTTTATTCTCATGTTCTTTTTTCTCCATTTTTCTTTACACTCCTATCTTTCAATATCTAATTTCATATACTTTATATTGCATATAAGATATGTATCTTATAAATACATTGTGGTGTAAAATATAGGTAATATGAATGCCTTAATAAATTATTAATTTATATCTTAATTATTTTTTTCTGTAAATTTTTGTAAAAAAAAGGACACAAAACAATTATTTGTGTCAATAGATAAAAAACTATCTTCTATCTAAAACTTTTTTCAAATACTTACCATAATTATTTTTATTTATTAAATGTACTCGTTCTTCCAATTGTTTTTCATCAATCCAAGAATTATTATAAGCAATTTCCTCTGGACAACAAATAACTCGAGCTTGATTATTTTGTATAGAACGAATCATAGATATAGAATCATATAAACTTTCATCTGTCCCTGTATCAAACCAGGTAAAACCTCCACCTAATAACTCTGCTTTTAATCGATTTTCTTTTAAATACATTTCATTAAGTGTTGTAATCTCAATTTCCCCTCTTTTTGAAGGTTTAACAAGTTTTGCATAGGAACTTACTCCTTTAGGATAAAAGTAAAGACCTGTAATCGCATAATTACTCTTAGGATATTCAGGTTTTTCCTCAACACTTAAAACATTTTTATCTTCATCTAACTCCATAATACCAAAACGTTCTGGATCTTTTACTTCACGTCCAAATATAGTTGTAATGTTATTTGAAGCAGCATTATATCGAGCATTTTGCAACTTTTTAATAAACCCATCTCCATAAAATATATTATCCCCAAGAATCATAGAACAACTATCATTTCCAATAAAATCTTCTCCAACTATAAAAGCATCAGCAAGTCCCCTAGGACTTTCTTGAACAGCATAAGAAACATGTATCCCAAAATGACTACCATCTTTTAAAAGTCTTTGAAAACCTTCTTGGTCTTCAGGTGTTGTAATAACCAAAATATCTCTAATTTCTGCTAACATCAAAGTAGAAAGCGGATAAAAAATCATTGGTTTATCATAAATAGGCATAAGTTGCTTACTAATACCTTCTGTAATAGGATAAAGCCTTGTCCCAGTACCTCCTGCTAAAATAATCCCTTTCATTTAAATAACCTCCATTCAATATTACCCTCTTTTCTCTTTTCTTAAAAATATTATAAATATTTATCACTTCAAAGACAAGATAATTTTATATTTTTTGAATCAGGAAGAAATAAAAAACTACTTTTCTAAATCAGAATAAGAAATTGTATAGTTAGCACTAAGTCCCATTCCTAAAACAAAAACATAAGCTAAAAAATAAATCCATACCATAAGCATAATCAAATTAGAAATACTTCCATAAAACAAATTATATTTTGCAAAGTGAGTAAAATAAATAGAATAAATCTCAGTTCCCACAATCCATACTATAGTTGTAAATAAAGCCGCATAATGAGTAGATTTTTTAGGTATCTCCCTTTCTGGAAGCATTTTATAAATCATTTTAATATTCATATAAATTAAAATAAGTGACAAAGGAATTTTAAAGAAATTAAAAGAATCCCTAAGAAAGTGAACAGCATTTTTATTAGGAGCATTTATTTCTAATACTTGAAAAAAAGAATCTCCCAAAATAGCCACAACAATTAAAAGAAAAAACATACACACAAAAATTAAAATCATAAAAATAGACTTCACTCTTCGAGCAAAAATACCTTGATCATGATTATTATAAATTTCATCAGCAGTAATAATAACAGAATGTGTACCATTAGACGCCAAAAGAAATGCTGAAATAAAAAATATTATAATATTTAAATTAAGACCTTCACCAGAAATAGTAGTACTAGTCAAATCAAATACATCAATAGGAAGTAAAGAAAGTATTGAAGATATAGAATCAAGAGACAAAGAAAAACTCTCACATATAGCACCAATAAGAGCCACTAACGGAATAAGTGACATCATACAAAAAAAAGCAAGCTGACCTGGAAGTATTCTCATATAAGAATTGGTAATTAAGCTACTTGCTTTTACAACAACTTCCTTAACTTGCTTCATTTCTAATCACCCTTTATTTTTTAAATTCTTCTTTTGATGCAATCATATCAAGAGTAGCCTCATTAATCGCATCATCTAAACTTTTTATATTGTCTTCTATAATACTATACCCCACTCCAGCACCATAATCATAAGGTAATTCTTTTAGTTCTTTAAATAGTTTTTTCGTATAAATATCAACCTGTTTTTCACTATAGCCTACAAGATAGATTAAAAATTCATTTCCATCAGTACGTATAATCTCACTATTTTCAAGTTGTGTATTAACAAGAATAGAAGAAGCTTTAATAATTAAATTATCTCCTGCTTCATGACCATAATTATCATTAACATACTTTACACGATTAAGATCAACTATAACAACAGATTGAGGATAAACCTTACACTCTTCCCATTCAGGCATTTTAGCATTTAAATAATTCCTATTTTTAAGTGAAGTTAGCATATCTGTATATTTATGCCTATCTATTTTAGTTACTCTTTTTTTACGACGTTTACGTTTTAAATGAATAAAAAGTAAAGCTAAAAGAATAATAGGTAAGAAAATAATTAAAAGTACAGCGATATAAATATATTCAAGAGTTGCATCTTCAAATAATGAAGCATGAAGAGACTGAATCCCTGCATTCCTATAATTATAATAAGAATTAGTATTGATAATATAGTTAAATAAATTATAAAAATCTTTATCCTTAGATAACACCATGAATTTGTAATCATTCATCATAGCATCCATATATAGTAAATCATACTCTTTAAAAATACTATTTTTATAAGCATTATATACTTCCCTATCAACTACGACTAAATAATCATCTATATTTTTATTAAAAGAATCTACATCATCTACAGTTTCTATTTTACTACGTGAATTATTAAAGAAATAATTATACAAAGAATCATCTTTTAACATAACAATATTCTTATCCTTTAAACTTTCAAAAGAATTAACAATATAAGAATCCTTACTTTTTCCAAGAACAACATATTCTTCAACAAAAGTAGATAAGGTAGGTAAATATTTATCATCACTATAATTATAATAATCAAAATAAATATCAATTTCCCCACGTTCTATAGCATTCTTCAATTCTTTTTTACTTGCATACTCCTTATATTTAAATTCTATATCAGTAAGTCTAGAAAGACGATTAACGTATTCTCCTGCAATACCTTTTACATTATTATTAGATAAAACTTCATAAGGATTATTTTTAACATAACCATAAACATAAGTTTTAGAAATTAAACTAGCACGAGACTTAGCACTCACATTATTTTGTTCTAAATAATAATTCAAATAGGCATCATTATATTCTTTGACATATTTTGTTGCCTTCCACTTAGTATAATACTTTCTAACTATAGTATTCAATTCTTCATTTCCATCACTTAAAGTAAATACAATCTTTTTAACCATCTCAGGAAAATAATAATTAATAGAATAAGCTGTATTAATAGTTCGATCTAAATACATAATATTAGGTACTATAATCATATTTACTTCATCATTATCAAGAGCCTTATATAAACTATCTATATTTTCATAAGTTTTAAAAGATAAATTTGTACCGCTCTTTAAATAA
>JAAWCL010000210.1 GCA_022793235.1 Bacilli bacterium
TAATTATATTCCCATGTATGGGATATGCAGAGAAATTCTTAAAATCTTTACTTGGATTTAATAAAGCAAGTGGAGGAACACAACCATCTTTGGCAACAGCAGTTGGAGCACATGCATTAGGAACAATAGTTGGAAACCTTGCAAGACGTGGTAGGGGTCCAGGCAAAGGTGGAGGAAAACCAAAAACAAAAGAAAAAGTTGGAGGAGGACTTCCTACTGTTGGAGCACCAAATGATTTAGATGACTCATCAAATGGATATGATCCAAATGAGCTAAGTTTTGAAAATTGTAATTTTGAAAATACTACTATTGGACGAGGTGCAAGAAAAACAACAGGGCAATTACCACCGCCACCACCAACAGGAGGACAACAACAAAGACAGCCAAGAGAAATGGATGAAAATGAGAGTGAATTAGTAAGACAACAGCAAGATATATTAAATGACCCAAATGCAACAGATGAAGAAAAAGCAGAGGCACAAGAACTATTAGATTATTATCAAGGAAATATTACAGATTCTGATGAGAATGTAGGAGAATTGGTAAGACAACAACAAGACATATTAAACGATCCAAATGCAACAGATGAAGAAAAAGCCGAAGCACAAGAATTATTAGATTATTATCAGGGGGGTAATGATAGTGAACAAGATCCACAACAACAAAATCAATTACCAGTATCTGATGATGAAGAAATAGCAAGACAAAGGGCAGAAGCACAACAACAATGGTTACAAGGAAATACTGAAAGAACACCAATAAGAACACCATACACACCAACAGAACCAAGAACAATTGGAGAGGCAATAGGTCAAGACTTAGGAAGAGTAGGCTCATATGTTGGCAGAAGAATTACTGGTGTAGCAAGAGGAGTTTCAAGAGGTGCAATAAATACTGGCAGATTTGTTACAAACAGAGATTATGCAAGACAAACAATGGTTGCAGCTGGTAGAAAAATTGGCTCTGCGGGTCAAGCAGTAAAAAACGGAGCAAACAATATGGCATTAGAAGGATATAAAGCAACAAAACGTAATATACGTGGAGCAGTAGCAGCAGCACCAACAGCAGCATA
>JAAWCL010000062.1 GCA_022793235.1 Bacilli bacterium
AAATGAGATACTAATAAAATCAAATAAACCAACATATATAGCAGCTAATTATGATTGGATACAATTATATACAATAGAAGAAAATATTGCTTTGTGGTTAAAAGGAATGAGTATAAACAAAAAAAATTTTCAATATTTTTACACAGATTTAGATGGCAATATTTTATTCAATAAAGAAACATTTGATTTTGCATCTCCATTCTCTAAAGGATGTGCAATAGCACGTATCCCATCTTATTATTTTTCACCCAATCATCATTCAAAAAAAATATATATAATAATAAATATAAACACAAAAGAAATAGTATCCTTAGAACATTTACCAATATACAGCTTCAGTTCTTTTAGACATAAAAATATTTCTACCCAAAATTTAGAAAACCAAAAATGGGGAAGCTATATTTATAATGAAGAAGAAAAAACATTCAAACAAGACATTCCACCAATATGGGATGCTCTAGCATTCGAAAAAAAACAAGATTATGTTCTCTTAGGAATAAATAGTAAAAATAAAAATGAAATAGCATTATGCTTCCTACAAAAAAAATATGCCTATAACACAGAAACAGCAAAAGATTTTCTAAAAAATTGGCACTATAGACCTCCAATGATACCTACCAATCAAACTCATGATATGTTTTTTTATGAACAATATAGCCCAAGCGGAAATTTAGGTGCTTTCTATGAGGATAGTATAAAAATAAACAACAATACTGGCGAAAAAATAGACACGGGAGATATTCATGATTATACTCCAGTTTATTGCAAAGTAATAAAATAACAAAAAAACTTTATGGAACAAGCATCTCCATAAAGTTTTAATTTTAATAAATTTCTAAGAAAGTCCGACAACCTTTCCATTAATATAATCTATTCTTTCATAATTAGGCGTTTTTGAAAGTCCAGGCATAGTCATAACATCACCTGTATAGACAGTAATAAACCCAGCTCCATTATATATTTTTACATCACGAACATGAAGAGTATTATGAACTGCAGCACCTATAGCCTTACTATCATCAGAAATAGAATATTGAGTTTTACTAATACAAATAGGAAGTCTTCCAAAACCTTTATCCTGCAAATCTTGAATGATATTACGTGCTTCATCACTATAAACAACAGTATTAGAACGATAAATCTCCTGAGCAATTTTTTCTATTTTTTCAAAAAGGGTATCATTATCATCATAAAGAAAATTAAATTGATTTTCCTTTTCTAACACCTGAAGCAATAACTGAGCAAGTTTAATAGCCCCTTCCCCACCATCTAAATAAGCACTACTAACTTCAAAAGGAACAGAAAGAGAATCACAATACTCTTTAACAACTGAAATCTCATCCTCAGTATCTGTATCAAATTTATTCAAACAAACAATAACATTAGAATTATATTTTAACATATTTTCTATATGTATCTGTAAATTACATAATCCTTCTCGTACCTTTTCCACATTTTCCTGTACTATTCTTTCTTTAAGAACACCAGCATTATGTTTTAAAGCTTTTATAGTAACAACAATAACCACACAATCTGGTTTCATATTATTAACACGACACTTAATATCAAAAAATTTCTCCGCTCCTAAATCAGAACCAAAACCAGCTTCAGTTACAACATAATCACCATAATTAAGAGCAGTATTGGTAGCAAGAATGGAATTACATCCATGAGCAATATTAGCAAAAGGTCCACCATGAATCAAAGCAGGCGTATGTTCAAGAGTTTGAACTAAGTTAGGACATATAGCATCTTTTAAAATAGCAGTCATAGCCCCCTCAACATGCAAATCGCGAGCATAAATTTCACTATTATCTACAGTATAACCAACAATAATATTTCCAATTCGACTTTTTAAATCATAAATATCATGACTTAAACAAAACAAAGCCATAATCTCACTTGCAGCAGTAATATCAAAATTCGTCTTGCTTACTAAAGTAGTAACATTTCTAAGACTTTTATCATTCATATCCATACAACGACTAAATGTTATACGATTAAATCCCAAACTGTTTCCATTTATTATATGATTATCAATGGCAGCACAAAGCAAATTATTTGCACTTTCTATTGCAGCAAAATCTCCTGTAAAAGAAAGATTAATATCCTCCATAGGAACAACTTGACTATATCCCCCTCCTGTTGCACCACCCTTTACACCAAAAACAGGTCCCATGGAAGGTTCACGTAAAGCAAGAACTACATTCTTTGAAAGTTTATGAAGAGCATCTGCAAGACCAATACTAACAGTAGTTTTACCCTCACCATAAATAGTAGGATTAATAGAAGTAACCAAAACAAGCTTACCACCATCCTTAGAATAATGAGTAGGATTTTGTATCTTTGCTTTATATTTTCCATATAGCATTAAATCATCTTCATCCATTCCTAATCTTTTAGAAACATCAAGTATATCATCAAGGAGAACCTTTCTAGCAATCTCTATATCATTCATATAATCACCTCAAATTTAATATTTTAAAAAACCATCCAACTGAATTAAAAAATTCTCTTAGGATAATTATATACTATTTCAATCTACTTTATCTACCTTTTTATAAAATTTCTCATTTGTCAAAAAGAAAAGTATATTATATTCTATCAACGTCAAAAGAAATGACAAAAAGGAGGAATTGAATGAAAAAAATATTTATTTTCTTATTGGCAATAATAATAGGAGCAACATGTACAAACGTAAAAGCAGAAACTTTTTATGAAGGAGAATATATTGATGGAATATATACCAAAAGTATAGAAAAGAACGGAAATGGTAAATATCAAAAAGCAAGATTTTTTAGAAGAGCATCAGATAATAAAGAAGCATATTGCATAGAACCTTTCGCCACATTTAATAACACTGCAAATTACTTGAACGTAAATTATGGAAGAGATATAGATCCCAATACTTGGAATAAAATGGCTCTAATAGCACACTATGGATATGGTTATAACAATCACACAGATAAAAAATGGTATGCCGTTGCACAACTTATGATTTGGCGTCTAGCAGTCCCAAATGCTGATTTCTACTTTACTGATACACTAAATGGAACGAGAACAAATAATTATGAAGCAGAAATAAATGAAATAAACAATTTAGTAAATAATTTTGAAACACTTCCAAATATAAGTTATGTAAACACATCAATAGTTGGAAAAGATCTAATATTAGAAGACTCAAATCATGTATTAAATAATTATAAAATAGAAAATACATATGGAGAAAAAATTCGTATTGAAAACAACAAACTAATCTATGAAAATATAAAAGAAGGAACAACAAGTATAATCCTAACAAGAAATCTAGAAAACGAACCAAAAGCAGCCCTACTCTACTACACAAATAATAGTCAAAATCTTTTAGTAAAAGGAAATATAGGGCAAAAAAGATTAGAAATTAAAATAACAGGTACATCAAATGAAATCAAAATAACGAAAATAGACAAAGACACAAACTCAACAATACCAAGTGGAGAAGGAATTCTAAAAAACGCTGTCTATGGATTATATGATATAAATGATAACCAAATACAAGAAATAACATTTGATGAAAAATCAACAGCAACAATAAAAAATTTGGATTATGGCAATTATTACTTAAAAGAAATAAAACCAGGAATAGGATACACTCTAAATAAAGATAAAATAACTTTTTCTATAAACCAAAATACAACAACAATAGACATCAAATTAACAAATAAAATTATTGAAAAAGAAATAACCATTCATAAAGAATATGGTACAAAAGAGAACACTATCCCTGAAGAAGGTATAAGTTTTAATATTTATGATAAAAATAATAATTTAATAGATACAATTACAACAGATAAAGAAGGAAATGTAAAGATAAAATTACCATATGGAAAATATAAAGTAAAACAACAAAATTCAAGTTATGGATACTCTAAAATAGAAGATTTTGAAATAGAAATAAA
>JAAWCL010000156.1 GCA_022793235.1 Bacilli bacterium
AATGACAATAAAGGAAGTGTTTTGACTACATTATTTGAAAGTAGGGAAGAAAACCTATATTCTTTAACTGAAAAAGATAAAGAGAAAATCAAAGAGCTAACTAAAAATAATGATAACTATGAAAAATTATTTGGACTGTTAGAAAATTTGTTAAATTCTCCTAATAACCTAGAAAAAGTTAGAAACAGCTTAGACAGTTATATTGACAAAATTAATATCATTGGGGCTTATGAGAACGAGAAATTTTATAAAATTGGATTTTCAGATGCAATAAATTTAGTGCTAGAATGTGTAAGTCGATAATTGAAAGTTGGGAGTATATCACTATGATACACTCCCATAAAATTGTAATTTCTCGTTATACTTAATTTTGTTTTTCTACTACTATTGCTTTTGTTCCATCATCAATTTCAAATTTATTATTATCTACTCTTATATAAGTGCTTCCAATATCAGAATGCAAATAAGGAATAATATCTTTATCATAATTGCAAATAGTATTGATAGCAAATATATGATGATTATTTGGATTATTCATATATTCATCATCTTCATTACCAGCCATAAATCTCCAACCACTATCTGGTTTTCCTTCATCTGGTTTCTCTCTATACATATAACCAACCTTATAACCTTCTTTAGTTATTTTATCTGATACCATACAACCTTCTCCATTAGGTTCATTCCAATCAATTAGTTTCTCAACTTTTACTTTAATAAATTCATCTTTTTCCTTATTAAATAATCCCATAATTTAATCCTCCCTACAACTTACTCGTATAATCTGTTACGATTATACAATAAAGGACAGATTTTTTCAACCTGCACTAATTATTGTAATTTCTCGCTATACTTTATTGAAAATCACTGTTTTTTCTTTCATTGATATTTTACCTACTTCATATCCAAATTCTTTCGATTCTTTCTTATAAGTTAAAAATGAATGGTCTATTTCAAATCCTATAATGTTTTTAATTTCTTCATAGGATAATTTATAATTCTGTTTATTATTATCTTTTAGATATTTCCATAAAGGCTCATATTTACTCATACTCTAGCACCTCTCAAACTTTTGATTTAATTACTTTTCTGGATATTCTTTATCTTTCCAGTACCACCACTTTAATTTTTCTTCTTCCCAAATAGTATGTCTGCATAATATACAGCCATTCTAAAAAGATATAACTGACATTTATCTTCTTTAAATCCTTTAATTACACACTCATTAAAATATAAATCTTCTGGATTTTTTCCTTTTAAATCTTCTACATAAGTAATTCCCATATTTAGTAACGATTGTTTTGTTTTTTCTCCAACATTTGGTATTGCTTTCAAATCTGTTTTCATGTTATACCACCTTAAAACTTGTAATTTCTCGCTATTTTTATTCTTTATCTGGTGCTTGTCCATTATGTTTTTCCCATTGACATTCTTTCATTTCCATATTGCTAAATGTTGCTGTAAATGATGAGTTTTCAGGACTACAAGCATATATACCAAACTTAATATTATCTTTAGCCTTAAATATATGACATATTCGCATTTGCTTATATACTTTACCATCAGCAGAGCATTCTATACAAAAATCATCTTCTCTTCTACTTAAACGATACCACATTGATTTTATTGAAGCATCTATTTCCGTTGTTGCCCAATCAGAATAACCATTATTAGTTACAACACTACCTAAATGTTGAAATATATCATTTTCATACTCTATTGAGCCTTTTAGCCAATTCTCACTATTTAAATAAACTACAACTCCACATTGGTCAAAACGATGTTTACTATCAAATTCTGTTTTTACTATAAATGAAAAATATTTTTCTTCTGTTTCCATCTGCAATACTGGTGCATTATCATTTCTAAAATGGTAATAAGTTCTTTGCCATAAATCGGTATTGGGTTCAGTAGTAATTGTAATTTTATTATCACTCATGATATAATCTTTTGGCTTTCTAGTCCATTCTAATTTAGTAATATCAAATTTCATATTTTTAATCTCCTCTACAAATTGCTATAAATTTCTAAACTACAAAATTGTAATTTCTTGAGATGATTACTTATTTAATGATAATGTAACTGTAGCATCTCCACTACCTAATATATCCTTTAATTCTTTTTGTGTAATATTATTTATTTTTCCTAATTTAGTAAAATTCCAACTATTCGTATCATAATATATCGTTATTGAATTGCCTTGATATAAAATTATATCTCCTACTTCTGTTGCTATTTGTTTATCATTTCTTGGTAAAGAAAAACCTAATTCTCCAACTTTTTCAAAATTTGCATAATCTTTCATATCTATTGTTATATCATCTTGTTCTAATTTTTCTATTAGTGCATTTACAGATGAATTATTTTCTAAAGTTGCTGTTAATATTCTATTATTTACTTTTATATACATTTCTTTTGCCACCTCATTATTTTCTTCGTGATTCATTGTATCAATAGGAGTAGAACTAATATTTTCAATTTCAAATTTATAATCTTCTCTATTCATAACACTATTTTCAATTAACTTATATGCAACAATTATTCCAATAACTATAAGCAATACTACAAATATAATTCCAATAATTATTTGTTTTTTCATAAACTACCTCCTCGCCAAATGACTATTATGTTACTTCAAGTCTAAATCAACAGAATAATTATCATCTAGTAAAATATATCTATTTTGGTATTTTTTACACATCTCTAAATTATAGTTATTTTCCCTTATCAATTCTATTCTGTCTATATCTTTTTCATCTTTTCTCTGTTCTATGACATTTTGATACATTATAATATTATTGTAATTGTTATTTATATATTTTTCAGTCATAATTAAACAAATATATTCTATTTCCTTTAAATGTTCTTTGCTAAAATCTTTCTTCCAGTTAAAAGGAATATAACAACCTTCTATTATTATATTTTGTTTATTTTCTATATTAGTTTTAATTATCTCTTTTACTATTTCCCATAAATAATCTGTTAATTTTTCATCATCATTTACTGTTAATTTTGTATTGTTACTTCTAATAAGTCCCATTTTTAAATGGTCAATAGATAAATATGGATATTTATATTTTTCTAGTAACCTTTGTGCTAGTAAAGTTTTCCCTGTATGTGAACTTCCTGCTATTAAAACTACCATAATTTACTCCTCAATCATCTCGACAAATGAATAAGAAATTAAACGAGCTAAGTTCAAAGAAAAACTCCACTAGAAGTTCTTGGCAATTAGAACTTAGCTCATTTAGTTTAATTGCACAAACTGCGGACTGTCTATGGAGTTTTTAAACTTCATCTCTTATTCTTTTTTCTTATTTTACTACATTTTAGCAAATATATCAATTTGCAAGTTGAAATTTTTATAAATTTTTAGTAAAATAGACATAGGTTCCCCCTCCCCAATAAAGAGGCAATTTTGTGAGGGTATGAAATTGTAAATTATTATGCTGGACTAGGTCTTATTAAATGTCCAATACCACAAACTGGGCATAAATTAAAGTCCTTTCCAGACACTTTCTTTAGTATTTCGAGAGGGGAAATATTTTCTTTTGTTAACACTTTTGTATTTGTGAGAGATTTACAAAGTGTTAATTTTTTTGTTTTATTTCTATTTCCCAATAAACCAAAATGCCTAATCTTCATAAATCTAG
>JAAWCL010000211.1 GCA_022793235.1 Bacilli bacterium
GGAACAGGACGGCAGGCTGCTTTCCACCACCGGCAGCGAGCGGGTAGCTCAGGGCTCTTACTGCTTTACCGACAAGCTGCCCTCGAACCAGGATCATTACCACACCACCGATATCTGGGGCTATATGGACTGCCAGGAAAGCGCGGGGCTTTCCCCCGCCATGTACGGGGAATTCATTTTTCCCTATTACAAAAAAGTGCTGGACTGCTACGGGCGGGTCTCCTATGGCTGCTGCGAAGCGGTGCACGCCATTTGGGACGATTACCTCAGCACCCTTCCCCATTTGGGCAAGGTTTCCATTTCCCCCTGGTGCAATGAGGCATTTATGGGGCAAAGGCTGCGGGGAAAGGAGATCACCTACCTGCGCAAGCCGGACCCCACCCTGATCGGCGTGGGAAGCGTTCTGGACGAGGACGCGGTACGGGCCCATTTCCGGAAAACGGTGGGGGCCGCGGAGGGCTGTACCCTGGAGATCGTCCAGCGGGACGTCTATCAGATCCACAACACCTATGAAAAGGTAAGGCGGTATGTGGAGCTGATCCGGGAGGAATGTGAAGGTCATCGGAAATGAAAGCCCGTGCCGGTATGGGAGCCCTTACCAGTCTAACCAAAAAAAGGAAGCGGTTTTCGGCCTGTGCCGCACCGCTTCCTTTTTTTATATTTTCTTGATCCATTTCCGGCTTTTCAGGCGGAACACACACCAGATGGCTTTGATAAACTGATCGATCTTCAGAAAAATGTAGATCCAGAAGGCAGGCAGCTTCCAGACCAAGCCGGCCAGATAGCCCAGCGGGATAGACGCTACCCACAGGAACAGGATATCCGCCGCCATTAAAAATTTCGTATCTCCTCCACCCCGCAGCACACCCTTGGTAAGAATAGAATTGGCGGCCTGGAAAATGACGATCAGCCCCACCGCCATCATAAGCTGCTCCGCGATCTGCCGGGCCTCCTCCGATACATTTTGGTAGCAGCTGATGACCGGCGTGCTGAGAAGCATGATCGCCCCGCCTGCCAGAACACCGATGACAACGCCCAGCCCCAGAAAGGTAACGCCTTGCCGCTGCGCCTTTTCCGCGTCTCCCTCGCCCAGGGTGTGCCCGGTAATAATGCCGCTGGCATTGCTGATTCCCTGAATGAACACGGTACTCAGCTGCTGCACTACCGTGGTAACGGCGTTGGCGGAAACAAAGGCGGCGCCGATCCGGCCCATGACCATTGCCACGGCGCTGTTGCCAAACGCCAGCAGCGCGTCGCTGACCAGCACCGGAATGCTGATATGCAGATAATCCTTTACCAGATCTCCGCATTTCAGGAAA
>JAAWCL010000212.1 GCA_022793235.1 Bacilli bacterium
AAAATGTAGCAAACTTCCAGACAAGTATTCTACAAAATATGCTGAGCTAGATGAATTGACCGAAAGAATTTACTCTTACAGCATATATCCAAGCATAGATGATACTTTTGTTTTCGAAGTTTCTGCTAGTGAACTTATAGCGCTTTATAACTTCATGTTGGATACGCCTTCAATGAATTCCTCCTCTGCATTAATGAGCAAACAATTCAAGGACGGATGGCTTACTATTTGGGATGAGTATTTATACACCAGTTCAAGTGATGATGTTCTTGTCATAGGTATCGAATTCACTGATAGGAATGCAAATCTATATTTGTCAAATAGGTTTGGCTCTACACAAATTCCTCACTTAAGGGTAATACTTGATAATTCGTCAACAAAGACAAAATATCAAAATGTAATTCTAAGTGCTATTGATACTTCGGTACGTCCACCTGAAAAGCCATATTATGCATCATACTCTGATGTAGATATCACTTGGCTTCCTGAGCAAACGGAAAACATTACTTCTACAAAGCAACTTGTAGACAACATGGAGAATTTCATTAGAAATAATGACTTCATTGTCACTCACAGGCAAGATTATGCATCTTACGCAAGTTCCGACATGCAAAAAATCTGGGATAAACTGTATTCACAAACTTTTGTACATCCTGAAAAGGAAGAAATCAGTTTGTCCTCTGAAGAACTTACAACACTTCAACACTATATGACTAATGTCGCTCTTCCTGAATCAGCTGGAGTTCCAGAAAACCCTGGTGAACCTATTACATCTGTCATAGACCTTAACATTGGTTATTCATATGACGATGGTAATGGTGTCGCTTTTGATATTACTATCTTGTTTGATAGAGAACTCTACCTTTCTTACAAAGGCAGTGGCTTTATTCATGTAGTTACCTAAACCTTAGCTATCTAAAAGAGGCACCGCGCTAGCAGTGCCTCTTTATTGTATTTAATTTTCAAATACTTTTGCAAATTCTTCTCCATCGATTTTTTCTTTTTCAAGTAGTATTCCTGCAACTACATGAAGTTTATCAATGTGTTCTTTTAGTATAGTTTCTGCTCTTTCATAAGCTTTATCTATAATATTCTT
>JAAWCL010000063.1 GCA_022793235.1 Bacilli bacterium
TCATAGAGATGGTTGAGGTGGAGATGGTATTTTCATTTGTTCCCACTTTACTATAACTAAAGGCGGCATACGTTACCCCGATTATAACAAGTAATAAGGACAACAAACCCAAGACTGTAATACTCTTTTTCTTCCTACTTTCCATTTTCTTACTCCTTTCATATATTTAAGATTATCTTCATTATATTTTCTTATCTATACTTATTTTGTAGAATTATGTAATAAACTTTTTTCAATAAAATTATTTTAGTATTTCTCAACAATTAAAAGAAACAACACTACAATATAATCACATTTAATATATAATAAAATTAAACTTTTTGATTATATAGACCAAACACTATCAAAAATAATAAAAAAAACAAAACATCTATATTTCAATATATTTTTCTTATACAATATATATAGATTTCACCCCTTTCTTCATATTTATAGCAAACAAATCTAAAATTAAATTGAGTTAAATCACACAAGTTTTTCCAAAACTTCTCCATCATTTTTATTTGAATAAAAATTTTATTTTTCGCAAATCGGACTATATTGTGGAAAAAGAATTGGAAAATTTATCCAAATGAGAAAATAATTTCAAGAAAAGGAAAAAACTCTATGGAATTTAGATTAAGAAATATAAGAGAAGATAATGATTTAACTCAAGAAAAATTAGCTAAAATACTTGGAGTAAAACATTCAGTAATAGGAAACTGGGAAAACGAAAAAGATACAATCCCACTTGAACGACTAAATACCTTCTGCAATTACTTCCAAGTTAGTATGGATTATGTATGTAAATTAACCAACAGTAGATTTACTAAAAATACGAGTAATAAAATAGATAGAATAGAAATAGGCAAAAGGCTAAAAAGAATACGAAAAGAACATAATGATACACAACAAACAATCGCTCAAATTATTGGAATTGATAGATCAAACTATTCAAGATATGAATTAGGAAAAAACCTAATCCTCACATCCCTTTTAATCGCCTTTTGTAAACACTATAATATTTCTATGGATTTCATCTGCTATGAAACAAATACAAGTAAAAAAGAATCCACAAGAAAAATCATATCCGTTTAATATTCTATATCCAATTTTATTTTATCATATTTTGGACTATTTTGTGGAATTATTTTAAATTTTTACTACAAAATTGAAACACAACATAAAACGACAAAATAAGCACCTCTTATCTGCTAAACTAAATATACATTATACAAAAACATTTTGTATAATAATTACTCCTTCTAAATATAGATATATTACTTACCCACATTCTTAATCTATATGTAATAAAAAAATGATAAACCCACTTATCATTTTTTTATTATAAACTAACCTTCCAATGAATTAAACTCTTGAATTAAAGTTTGATATTTTTCATTAATTTTAGTATCTTCTGCTTTTTCTAAAATATACCAACCTTTTCTAAACATAACCTCATATACTTCTCTTTGTAATTCTGAATACCTAAGAAACATCTCTTTATACTTATTATATAATTCCTCATTACTAACCTCAGTCAAACTAACAGCATAATTTTTAACCATTTCTTTTAAGCAACTAAGTATAGAATTCATATAATCTTTATCATTCATAGATACTCCACTTGGAACCTCTACTTTATCATTTTTAATTTTATTATTATTCATGATTCCCTCCAGTATTTAAAATATCTAAAATTTGAGTCATCGTAGAATAAAAAACACCACTCACTTTTTCTAAAACTCCCTTAAGTTCCCCATCCTGAACACTATCACGTCCACCAATCGCACTTTTATAAGCTCCATAATTCCAATTAAACATATCACTCAAATAATCTAAATCTTTACAACTTATAATATTTGGTACTTTTTCATAATTTTCTTCCATAACTTCACTCCTATTTATAAATATTTCTTTAACTCATCAATTGTCTTTTCTTGAAATTTCATAAAATCTTTTGCAAGTTTTATATATTCTTTATCACACTCATCACTATAAGATTTAAGCTTTTTTTCCATTTCAATAACTCCCATAGATATTCCTTGAATTAACAAATCACTAATTGCAGAATCACTATTATCATCTTTTACCTCTTTAGAAATCCCCATAGAAGCCATCATCTTACTAACCATCCCATCTTCTTCTGGATGGATATCATGATCAAGTAATATAGATTTACTTTTTTCCACATATTCCTCATACTTCTTATGAATCTCTTCTACATAACTTTTAATTTTATTATCTTTATCTTTTAATTTATCCATCAAAGTTTTAGTAGTATAAACACCCATAGCAGCATCTTTATGAATATGAACAACAAGTTCCAATTTTTCTTCCATAATTCCCTCCTCAACCATTAGTATGGAAAAAATGAAAAAGGTTATACGAATTATTTTTTATTTTCTAAATTTTTAGTCGCTGGTCCTTCTATAATTTCCCCATCAAGAGAAAAACGGGAACCATGACAAGGACAATCCCAAGTAAGCTCAGAAGCATTAAATACTAAATTACACTTCATATGAGGACAAATTAACTTAATAATATGTTTTTCTAAATGATCATATACATACACACCATATAAAACATTTTTTATTTTTATATAATTTGGAAAATTCTTTTTAAATAAAGACTCTACATAAACTTTAGCATAATGAAATCCACCTACAAAAGAAGAAAAATAAAGTGAAAAATTTCCTCGATTAGGATCAAATAAACGCTTATAAAGATGAGTGCCATATAAAATTAAATCAAAAATAACTTTAGCAGCAAGACACCCATTAGTCATACCCCACGCATTATAAGCTGTAGAAAGATATAAATTAGGAGAAACTTCTCCAATAAAAGGAAGAAAGTCATTACTCATAACATCCTGATTTATATAAGAATAAATAGGTTGCACTCCAAAAATTTTTTTAAACTCCTTCTCACTTTCTTGAAGTTCATAAGCATAATCAGTTGTACCAGTTAATCGGTCCTTATGAGAAACATAAATCACATAATCTTTATAAAACCGAATGGAATAAAGTTCTTTATCGATATTGATAGCAGAAACTAAAGATGGATTATTATATTTTCCAACACACACATATTCTCTCTTAATATAAGTCTTCAAAGGAATAAAAACAGGTTTTAGAAAAAAAGGATAATGGTTACAAACAACAACCCTCCTAGCTCGAATAGACCCTTTATTAGTAGAAACCAAGAATTTACCAGTATGATCCTTAATAATAGAAGTAGCTAAAACTCCCTCTGCAAAAGATATTTTATTCCTAAGAAAATGAACAAGTTGATACAAATACTTTAATGGATGAAAAACAAAATGATCTTGACAAATTATGCCACTTTTTATACCTCCACCAGATAAACGAGTAACAGAACAACCAAAAGATTCTAACAGTTTTCTTTCCTTCTTTATTTTTTTTATATTTTCATCACATTTAGTAAAAAGAATACTATTTACTTCTTCTAAATCACAAGAAATAGAAGCATCAGAAATAATCTTCTGTAAAAGAGATATAGCATCCCTTTGTGATTTATAATAAGAAAAAGCCACTTCTCTATTAAATTTTTTTTCTAAATCCTGATAGATTGTCCCTTGTAAAAAAGAAATTTTGGCAGTAGTCTTTTGAGTAATACCTCCTCCTATATCAGATTTATCAATTAACAAAACTTCTCCCCTATAATCACGCAAAAAATAGGAAAGAGTAACACCAGTAATTCCTCCTCCAATAATTAGAATATCAACGTCTCTCTTAAAGTCTTGATCATAAAAATTAAAATTCTTTTCTACATCTAAAAAAACAGATTTATTCTTCACAATAATCACCATTTTTAGTATGAAAAAAAAGAAAAAATATATTCAAAATTTTTTTCTTTTAAAAAGTAAAAATAAAAAATAAAGAACAAGAAAAATTAAAACAACACGAACTAAACCTGAATAATTACTAAAAAAAGTAACAACATGATTCCAATTACTTCCAACAACACTTCCTAAAAAAACAAGAACAAAATTCCAAATAACTGTAGCAATAGTTGTATAAATAGTAAAACGAAATAAAGGCATTCGACTCATTCCAGCAGGAATAGAGATTAAACTGCGTACAATAGGAACAAAGCGACAAAAGAAAACAGCTTTATTCCCACGGTTCACAAAAAAAGTATCAGCCTTTTCCACATCAGCAACTTTTAAACGAAGCATTCTACCTATTTTACTGTCAACAAATCGTTTCAAACGTTCCTTATTTAAAAGAAAACCAACAAAATACAAAATATAAGCACCAACCAAAGAACCAAGTGTAGCATACAAAATAACAGAGAAACAGGAAAGACTAGTATAGGTTGTAAAAACCCCTGCAAAGATAAGAATAAATTCAGATGGAATTGGAGGAAAAATGTTTTCAATCACAACTAATAAAAAAATACCTAAATATCCTAATTGATTAATCATATTAATAATAAATTCTTGCATAAATTCACCTATTATAAAAATATTCCAAGTAAAAAAAAATATGAAATAATTCTATATCCCATATAAAAATCTATACTTATCTAATTATTACAATTATCAAGATAATGGTGTTAGCTTTTATAATACACAACAAAAGTTGAATATTTTTTTAGTTTATATAAAATTTTTGATCTAACAAAACAAAAAATTTATCTTAACTCTGTAACCGCCTCTATATATTCTACAACTTCATTTATGGTATTGGAAAAGTTTTCATAATCAACAGAAAACCATTTTACATCCATTTGATTTTGAAACCAAGTATATTGTTTTTTAGCATAATTCCTAGTGTTTTTTTTACAATTTTCTACAACCTCATTCAATGTTTTTTTATTGGAAAAGAAAGGATAAAATTCCTTATAACCAATAGCAGTCTTTAAAACTTTAGAATCAATACCTGATAAAATAAGAGGTTTAACTTCATCTACTAAAGGTACAATCATCTTATCAAATCGTTCATTAATTCTCTCATACAAAATATTACGATCTGTAGTAAGACCTATAAATAATACATCAGGATATTGTAGTACAAACTCTTCTTCCATAGGTAACCAACCGTTCTCAAGTCGAGTAAGTAAACGAATCATTCTACGACGATTATTTTTATCATAACTAAAACCACACTCATAAGAATCGATTTTTTCTTCTAACTCTTCGTTAGTCAATGCTTGGTAAGTTGCAGATTCATTTTTTTCCTCCTCTGAAAACTGATAATCATAAAAGACTGATTTAATATAAAAACCAGTTCCTCCTACAAAAACAGGAATATGCCCACGTTTTTTAATTTCATCAATCTTACTCCTAGCATCTTTTTGATAATCAAAAACAGTATAATTCTCATCTACTTCTTTTATATCAAACAAATGATGAACAACTCCACATTTTTCATCTTTAGTCACTTTTGCTGTTCCAATATCAAGTCCTTTATAAACCTGTGTAGAATCTGCATTCACAACTTCTCCATTATATATTTTACTAAGTTCTATACTAAGTTTTGTTTTTCCAACTGCAGTTGGTCCTACAATTACAAGAATCATAAAGATACCTCCTAAAAATATAGTATTATCATAACACAAGTAAAAAACTACAAACAAGTATATCATCATCAATACAAAAAAAGTATTATCTTAATCCCAGAAACTATTATAATACTCTTTTTTAGAAAGTCTTTTTTCCTTAGTAGATGTACTTTCTCGAACCATAATAAGAGAATCCCGTCCAAGAGTAGAAGAAGAAAAGGAAGATGAAATACCATCAATATTAGTTTTAGTAGTAAATTTTTCCTTCTTTGCAACAACACCTTTATTGAATAAAGAAAAACAAAGATGTGGATCATAAATAGTCAGACTACCCTGTTTCAATTTCAAAGCAGGATAGACAAGCTCCGCTAATCGAGGATAACTTCCTGCAGCTACCTCACAACAATTCCCTTCTAAAAAAAACATTGATTTAACAATTTAAATGTCTCCACATAAATATCACAATTATCTTTGAAAACTTCAAATTTAGATAAAATTTGTCCTACAAAAACAGGAATTTAAGTATTTGGATATTCTAAACAATCATCAAATAACAAAAAATATTTGATTAACTCACTAGCCTCTTGACTGTATCTATATTCATTTTCTATAACAAACCGTAACATATCCATTTTTCTTTTAAAAAACTTTTCTTTATCAATAATTCCCATAATACCCCCTAAAATACTACTTTCTAATAACCTTCTCTTTTTTAGTAATATGCATAATAAATTCCTCTGCTAAGTCTTGAACCTCTTCCTTATTTAAGAGCTTCTTCTGCAAATACTGCCTAGAAACAAACATACATAAAAAATCCTTTAAATAAGCAAATCGACCAACAAAATTCACCTCATCACTCCAAGAAATAGAAAAAGTAAAACAATCAATATTCTTCATCAAAAAAAGATCATTAAAGCCATAATACAAATTCGGCATACAAACTCCATCTCCTCTTTGAACCATTTCCAAAAATTGAATCTTATTCCTGCCAGAAAAAACAGGATCAATATTTTGTGGTAACTTTAAGGTATCTAAAATAAAAATATGAAAAGCATCAATATTACGATTCCCATATTCACTTGAAAAAAAAATCGTTACAGGTACAGAAAAACATTTATATTTAATTTTCTCTACCACACTCATAATCATTGAAAAAACCTTAGCCAAATCACTATAACGAATATTCCGACAAGAGCTACGAATAACATCTCCAACAATACCTCTACCAAATTCTTGAACAAAACCTTTTTTCTCCAAAAACAAATATTCTTTTAAATCATATATTTCGTTCAAATAATTACCAAGTCCCTTAGAAATCAATTCCAACTCTAAGTTCTGTCCAGTTTCTACAAAAACACTACAACCTTCTTTACTATTCTTATAATAGTCCATAAAATCTCCTTCAAATTCTAATTTGCATATATATTACAAAAAAAGCAAAAAAAGTCAAACTTTCTCCAAAAATTCTATAGGACAATAATCATCTTTAAAAACAATAGCAATATGATTAATAGTAGAAAAATTCATACCTAAAGAATCATCATACATAGAAAAATATTCTTTACAAGAAACCTCTTCATAATATTTTTTGTCTAAAATAGGGTTAGCACTAAAACTATTTTCATATCCCCAAAAAATGCTTTGAATGCATTCCCTGACCTTTTCATCATTTATATCAATACGATAAATATCTTTAAAATTAAGTATCTCATGCATTCTTGGACCTAATACTTTATAAGGCGGATAACGAAAAAAATAAATACACCGACTGCCATCATGACCTCTAAATAAATTCAAACCATCTATAATCTCATCATAAGATAAACTTTCTGGACGTCTAGATTTATATTTAAAAAGACCCCAATCACAAACGATACGCTTTCTATATTTATTAGAATACTTAAAAAATAAATCATGCATATTATAATCATACATATACTGCAAACTAAGCAATCCACGAGATAAATCAGAACCTTTATTAACTAAATGATAAAAATATAATTTCATAAAATCTCCTTTTAAACAAATTTTACACATAAAATTTACATATATTTACGCAGAATTCCTTTATTTTATTTATTTATAATAGTTTAAAGTGTATAATAATATTGACACGAAAGAATGTGATATTTTGCAAATAACAACAGTTTCAATAAAAAATTTTGTACAAGACATTTTTAAGAAAGAACCTCAAAATTTATTAATTAGTGAACAATTACTAATAGAAAGCCTATCAATAAGCGGAAAAGACTTTAACAATAATAAACAAGAAATTTGCTTTCAGGATTTAAAAGAATTCCAAAATTTAAAATACTTAGAAGTCGCAAACACACTTCTAACCAGTAGTGCTATAAGCATTTTATCAAAAATAACCTATTTAGAAAATCTTTTTATAAGAAATTGTACATTTAGTAGCAGATTAAACAATATAGATAAGTTAACAAATATTAAAAGTATAAGAATTTATAATTGTAAAGGATTCAATCCCTCATACTTATCAACACTTAAAAACCTAAAAAGAATATGCTTATCAAAAATAGAAATAAAAGATATAAACATCTTCTCAGAATTAACGCTAAATTCTTTAGATGTAAGTAGTTCTAGTATAGAAAATTGGATTGGAATAGACAAATTAAATATAAATACTTTAATTATTAATAAAAAACAATATATAAAAAATGAAAAAGAAATAACTAAATGTAAATTTAAAATTATTATAATCGCTACAGATGGATATTATATAGAAAAGTGGATAAATTAAAAGCTCTATTATCAAACAGAGCTTTTTCTTATTTCTAAAAACTTTTCATAAAGTTCATTACAAAAATCAACATCCATATCTTTTTTATCCTCATAAAAATAAGGTATCCCAAGAGAACTATACTTTTCTTTACCCAAGGTATGATAGGGTAAGAAATCAATTCTTTCAATATTTTTTATTTTTTTAAGATACTTCGCTAAAGATTGAATATAATCAATAGAGTCAGTAACATCAGGTATAATAACCTGTCTAATCCATACTTTCCTCCCACTTCGGTTTAAAGCATCAATAAAACATTCCACAAAATCAATACTTTTCCCAGTAAGTAACCTATAACTATCACTATCTGTATGTTTTATATCCAAAAGAACCAAATCAATTAAAGAAAGAAGTTCATCATAATCTCCATCCCCTACACCAGCAGTATCAAGTGCAATATGAATATTCTCTTTTTTTAAAAGCTTAGAAACTTCTATTAAAAATTTCTTCTGTAATAAAGGCTCACCACCAGAAAAGGTAACACCTCCAGTATCTTGATAATAAGGTTTAAATCTTTTAATCTTATTTACAAGTTCTAAAGGTGTAATACTTCCCTCTTTTATTTGCCACATTTCTGGATTATGACAATATTTACATCTCAAATGACAACCTGATAAAAAAACAACAGTGCGAATACCTGGACCATCAACAAGTCCAAAGCTTTCAATAGAATCAATATTTCCCTTTATCATTTTACATTTTCTCATGAAAAGTTCGACTAATAACCTCTTCTTGTTGCTTCCGAGTTAAACGATTAAAACGAACGGCATAACCAGAAACACGAATAGTAAGAAGTGGATATTTATCAGGATTTTCCATTGCATCCATAAGCATTTCCTTATTTAAAACATTTATATTTGTATGATGTGCGCCTTGTACAAAATACCCATCTAGTACACTTACCAAATTAATAATCTGCTCATCTTTAGTAGCACCAAGTGCTTTAGGTGTAATAGAAAATGTATTAGAAATACCATCTTTACAACAAGAACCATAATCAAGTTTAGCAACAGAATTCAAAGAAGCAAGCGCTCCACTATTGTCCCTTCCATGCATAGGATTAGCACCTGGTGCAAAAGCTTCTCCCTTTCTACGTCCATCTGGAGTAGCACCTGTCTTGGTACCATATACAACGTTAGAAGTAATAGTAAGAACAGACATAGTTGGTTCACTATCACGATAAGTTTTATGAGTTTTCAAATAATCAAAGAAAGCTTGCAATACTTCTTTTGCAATAGAGTCTACTCGATCATCATCATTACCATATTTAGGAAAATCACCCTCTATTTCAAAATCAATGGCAATACCATTATCATCACGTATAGGTCTAACTTTTGCATACTTAATAGCAGAAAGAGAATCAACCGCTACAGAAAGACCTGCAACTCCATAAGCCATATATCGATGAACATCTGTATCATGTAAAGCCATTTGACCTTTTTCATAAGCATACTTATCATGCATATAATGAATAATATTCATTGTATTAGCATAAATTCCAGCTACTTGATCAAGTACTTTATAATAAGAAGCCTTAACTTTTTCATAATCAAGTATTTCATCTTTCATCTCAGAAATACCATCTAAAACTTTTATATTATGCATCTCATCAATTCCACCATTAATAGCGTAAAGTAAAGATTTAGCTAAATTACAACGAGCTCCAAAAAATTGCATATCTTTTCCTAATCTCATAGCTGAAACACAGCAAGCTATAGCATAATCATTTCCATATATTGGACGCATCAAATCATCATTTTCATATTGTATAGCATCACTTTCAATAGACATACGAGCACAATATTTTTTAAAGTTTTCTGGAAGATTCTTACTCCAAAGAATAGTCATATTAGGTTCAGGTGAGGTATCCAAATTAGTAAGAGTATGAACGATACGATAACTGGTTTTAGTAACAAGTGATCGGTTACTACAAACACCTCCAATAGAACAAGTAACCCATGTTGGATCTCCTGAAAATAACTCATCATAATCAGGAGTTCTTAAATGACGAACAAGACGAAGCTTAATAACAAATTGGTCAATTAACTCTTGAGCCTCTTTCTCTGTAAGAATACCTTCACATAAATCCCTTTCTATATAGATATCAAAGAAAGCATCTACTCTTCCCAAAGACATAGCAGCACCATTATTCTCTTTTATAGCAGCAAGATAGCCAAAATAAGTCCATTGTATTGCCTCTCTCGCATCACTAGCAGGTAAACTAATATCATAACCATACTTCATAGCCATAAGCTTAATTTCAGAAAGAGCTTTAATTTGCATAGAAACTTCCTCACGTAAACGAATCAAAGTCTCATTCATATCCCCTACTAGAGAATCTAAATCGCTTTTTTTCTTCTCAATCAAAAAATCAATTCCATATAAAGCTACTCTTCTATAGTCACCTATAATTCTTCCTCTACCATAAGCATCTGGAAGTCCAGTAAGTAAACCCACATGCCTTGCAGTCTTAATCTCTTTTGTATAGGCATCAAATACTCCATCATTATGAGTCTTTCTAAACTCATTAAAATACTGATCAACCGTTTCATTTAATTTATAACCATAAGCCTCTAGTTCTTGATAAACCATACGTATACCACCAAAAGGATTTACAATTCTCTTTAAAGGCGCATCAGTCTGAAGTCCAACAATAACCTCATTTTCCCTATCAATATAACCAGCATCATATGCATGAATACCAGCCATATGATCTACATCTATATCTAAAACATGCTTTTTTAACTCTTCTTTTAGTAAAAAACTACACTTATCCCATATTAATTTTGTCCTATCACTTATACCTTCTAAAAATGAAGAATCTCCAACATATTCATTATAATTTTTTTCAATAAAATCCTGAACATCAATCTCATTAGTCCAATTTCCTTCATTAAAATTATGCCATGCATGATCAGTCATTCAATCATCTCCTTACATTAAAAATATAGTTTAATTGTAACAAAAAATCTGTTGCAATTGCAACCACTATACAAAATAAAATATAAAATACTAAATACATACTACTTTACATCTTTAAAATTTAATTTATTGTATATAATAAAAGAATATGATAATCTATTTATAGAAAAAGAAGGTGTCCCATGGATAAAAATGAATTACTAAATAACAACATTAATGACCTAAATATTGCACACGCAATAGCTACAGATATAAAAAATGATAGTCTAAAAAAATATACAATTGATAGACTAAAAAGTATGAATGAGAATTTAAATTTATTTCAAAATACAGATATTTCACTTTTAGTTGACTCATATATCATAGATATAACTCTACTAATCAATGTAAGTAAAATATCAAACATGATTGAAGAAAAAGATTACTTTAAAAGCAAATTAATTGATTTAATGAATAAATTTCCAAACTTAAAAGAAAGAAAAGATTTAGTGGATCTTCTATAACTAAATCTATTTTTTTACGATATCCTTTATTTTTTTAGTAGATTTTATATGATTACCAATAATAGAAGAAACATCTGTTACAGTAATAAAAACAGGATCCTCTACATCCTCTGCAATTCTTCTAAGTTCTGGTATTTCAATACGAGTCATAACACAATATAAAACCTCTTTACTACCTGAAATAAGACCTTCCCCCTCAAGTTTGGTAGTTGTTCTCCCAAGTCTCCTATAAATCTCTTTAGAAATATCTTTTCCATTATCTGTAATAATAATAGCAGCCTTCGCCTGTTCTAATCCCTCTGACACAAAATCTATAACCTTAAAAGTTATAAAGTAAGTAAGCAAAGAATAAAGAGCACGATCAATACCAAAAATAAGACCTGCTACAGTATAAATAACAAGATTAATTAAAAGAATAATCTGTCCTACAGAAATAGGAAAACACTTACTAATAACAATAGCAACAGATTCAGTACCATCAAGACACCCACCAAAGCGAATAACAACCCCACATCCAACACCCAAAAGAAGTCCTCCATAAACAGTTGCAAGAAGCATCTGATCCGTAATGACATCAACTTTTCCAAAAACAGCAAGAGAAAGAGAAAAAATAATCATACTATAAATAGCCTTAATTAAAAAATTTTTACCCATATTTTTATAGCCAATATATAGAAAAGGAATGTTCAAAAGAATAATAAGAATCCCCATAGAGAATATAGATATTTTAGAAAGAATAATAGAAATACCTGTAACTCCACCATCCAGAATAGTATTAGGTATTAAAAAGCACTCCAATGCAAAACTGGCAAGAAGTGCCCCGAAAGTAATCATCAAAAAAGAAAATATATGATACAAATTTTTATTTTTAATCTTAGACATACAAAACCACCATTCTTACTTTAAACATAACCATTATAACATAGATTACACAAAAAATATTTCAAATTCAATAAAATTATGATAGAATAAATAACAGAAAACGCCGACTTAGCTCAGCTGGTAGAGCAACTCATTCGTAATGAGTAGGTCGAAGGTTCAAGTCCTTTAGTCGGCACCAGTAAGCAATCTGTCCGAACTTTTATAGTTTAGAGCTTAAATATATAAGTATCAATTTCTAAAGAAGTTGGTACTTTTTAATTGTTTAAGTTTAGGAAAGGACAGGTTTAAATGGTAAATATTACAAAGGAAAAGTTAGAAATTGACAACGAATTAATGAAAAAAATTGAATCTATATGTAGTTTTTGTAATACTACACCAATTATTATTAATGGTAATATTAAAAAAATTAATAAAACGAATTTAAACTACATTGAACCACATAGAATTATTATCAAAGGTATTACATTTCTAGCATTTAATTATTCCAATGAAATATTTATAGAAAATTTATCTAATAGAATTAAATTATCAGATTTAGAGACCTACATAAAACAAATAAACTAAATTATATATAAATGTACTAACTTCTTCTAAAATCGCCTTTAAATAGGTAAAAACTAGGAATTATGTCTTGACTTTAAAATAAAAGTATCTATAATAAGAAAGCAATAAAAGGAAGTTTTATGTTTTTGTGGGGTTAATATAAAACAAATATAATTTATCATACTGGAATTTTAGAGGTGCAAAGACATAAAACCTAGTGTCTTTGTCGCCTCTTTTTTGATGAAGAATAAGAAAGGAAATTTATTTATGAGTGAAA
>JAAWCL010000064.1 GCA_022793235.1 Bacilli bacterium
CTTTCATAATAAAAATCTCTCCATTTCTTTTATTCTATCATGGAAAGATTTCTATTTACACAGATTTATTTACACACTCGTCCCCTATAAATTATAGGTTACAATCCTCTATTTAATAACTATTTATAAACTGTCCAATTTTTGGGGTTCAGTTCAGAAAGGTAATCTTTTTATTCTTTCATAACCAATTTCTACAATTGTTGTTTTTATATTTCTATTTATTGTTTCATTATCAAATATATCTTCTAATTCTTTATCTGTTAAAGTTTTTACATATTCTATTAAACTTACTAAATTCTCTTTTCTTTGATTTAACTCTTTATAAATATAATCCATTTTATTCACATCCATTCTCTTCTTTTGAATCATTGCAATATATATTTTTATTTTATCAAATAAAAGGTATAGTTACAATTCATGTATAAACAATTTGTCTTGTTCTTGTCTTTATTTTTAGAGATTAGATACTGCTTCATAATATTACAAAAAACTATCTATTTTATTTTCGTTTTTGTTTTAAACCCTCTTTTTCATACATTTAAAATCGATAAAAAAGAACCATTCAACTTTTTATTATTAAATAGTCTATTTTTATCATCATACAATTTTTATGTATTTTCTAAAATATTAAATAATTTACTACTATTTTTAGTACTTATATTATAATAATGTCCATTCATATATATTTCTAAGGAGTGATGGCCTTTAGTTGTAATTCTCATTTTTATAATAGTATGTCCCTTTTCATTTAAAAAATTTAAGACATATGTTGTTGATCTATAAATTTTTTCAAGTGTATCCCAGACTTCCTCTTTATTTTTATACATAGAGTTAATATATAGATTTAGTTAAGAATGTTACAATTTCTTTTACTTCTTTATCATTTTTTATTTCTTTTTTTATAGTAGTAGACTTATCATTTACCTTGTTTTCTATCCTTAACTTAATCCTTTCTGTTTCTTCTAAATGTTTATTTATTTCGTCTAGAGAAAGTTTTCTATTTATAAAGAAAATATATATTATAAATACAAGACAAAATATAAAAATAAATAATTTCCAATGAGAATGAATTGCCTTTTTTAAATTAACCATACTACTACGCTTCTTTCTTAAAATCATATCAGGAATAATTTATTATTATGCTTAAAATTATTCTTTAACCTTTCCAGTATCTTTCTAATCTAGACTCATCGTTTATTTCAATTTTTTATTACATTCTTTGTTTTTTATTTTGCTATATTAACTAGCTAATTAGATAGCATACTATTGGTTAAACATATCCTAATACTCTCAAGTATATCTATAGATTCATTATAATACTATAAATACTAGTTTTCAATAAAAAGATTTTGTCTATTTTTATTTGAGATAAGACAGATTTTATATAATCATTCTGTAGGAAATGAATAAAAAAAGTCTTGAAAATAAGACCTTATTGTTATATTTTTCTATACAGAATAGATATATGCGAATCAGATATTTCTAATTATAGGCATTTTTTGTTAGCCCATTACTTGCCCGCCATTATTATGAATGACTTGCCCTGTTACATAGCTTGAATCGTCTGATGCTAGAAAAACATAGGTTGGTGCTAACTCATAAGGCATTGCTCCTCTTGCCATAGCGGCATCTGAACCAAGAGATGGGATTTTCTCTTTTACCCAACATGCTGGTTGTAAGGGTGTCCAAAAAAATCCTGGTGCTATGGCATTTACTCTGATATTTTTAAGTGCTAGATTTCTTGCTAGTGCTCTTGTAAATCCTACAATTGCTCCTTTTGTTGTAACATAATCCATAAGCTGTGGATCTCCATAAAAGGCTGTTACTGAGGTTAAGTTAATGATTGAGGCACCTGACTTTAAGTAAGGTAAAACTTCTTTTGTTAGATAAAACATTCCATATACATTTACTTTCATTGTTCTATCAAATTGTTCATCTGTAATATTTTCTAATTTATCTTGTTGATATTGTACTCCTGCATTGTTTACTAATACATCAATTTTTCCAAATCTTTGTAATGTTTTTTCGACTATGCTTTTACAAAAGTTTTTGTTTGAAATATCGCCTGATAATAATAGGCATTCTCCTCCTAAAGACTCTATATAGTTTTTTGTATAATTTGCATCTATGTGTTCATCATAGTATGGAATTACTACTTTTGCTCCTTCTTTTGTAAAAGCAATGGCTGCTGCTCTTCCGAGTCCACTATCTGCTCCCGTGATAATTGCTACTTTATCTTTTAACTTTCCGCTTCCTTTATAATCTTTATTATCAAATACTGGTTTAGGTGTCATTAAATATTCCATACCAGGTTGTGTTTTTTGAGATTGTTCAGGAGCCATTATGGTATATACTTTTGTTTGTAATCCCTCTTTTCCCATATATTTATAGTATTGATTTCCAAAGTTATAATCAAAATTCATATATTTCCTCCTTATAAGTAATATATGAATTCTCTTTTTATTTGCTCTTTTTTTTCTTTTTAGGTAGAGGTGTTACTTCTTCTATTTTCATTATTATTTCTCTACTCAATTCTTCGTTTTCTATATCTAGTATATATTGTTCTTTTGCTCCTTTATAAGGACAAGCACTTTTTTCATTTCTCATCTTGTCTCCTATACAATCTAGTTTTTTTACAAAGACTGTATCATCACATACTGTAATGATTGGCTTTTCGTTTATATAGATCATATATTCACCAAACATTTTTCTATATCTGATTTCCCCTATTCCTTCTAATTTTTCACAAACGTATTTTATAAAATTTTCTGATGTTGCCATATTTCCTCCTTATTTTTAGTATCCACCATCTATTTTTATTGTTTCTCCATTAACATAAGTATTTTCTTCACTACATAGAAAATAGATTAGAGTTGCGACTTCTTTGGGTTCTGCAAATCTTTTTAAATAAATTTTCTCTGTTTCTTCTTTTATTACTTCTTCTTCGAGTTGTTTATTCATCTCTGTATTTATCCAACCTGGTGCTACAGCGTTTACAAGTATTTTTGGTTGATATTCTAAGGCAAAGTTATTGGTTAGAGAAATTATTCCTGCTTTACTGGCATCGTAGTCTATACTTGTTGGAAAAAATGAATTTATGCCATTTGTTGAAGAGATGTTTACTATTCTGCTTAATTCATTGTGTTCAAACATATATTTTCCTATGTATTTGCACATTAAATAGGTTGAGGTTATATTGTTTATTATTGTCTTATTAAATATTTTTTCGTCTCTTTTTTCTATTTCCATATCTTCAACAATGCCTGCATTATTTACTAGCACATCAATTCTTTTGAATTTCTTTAAAATTTCTTCTAACAATTTTTTTACATTTTCCTCTTTTGAAATATCTAGACATATTCCTAAGACTCTTACCTTATATTTTGTTTCTATTTCGTTTACTACTTCCTTTATTTTTTCTTGGTCCTCTTTATCATTTATAACTATATCATATCCTTTACTTGCAAACATATAGGCTGTTTCTTTTCCTAGTCCTCTTCTTGAACCTGTTATTATCGCTACTTTATTTTCCATTTGTCCTCCTGTTTTCTTTCAAAATTTAATTTCTCTCATCATTAAACTATCTATTCCATTTTGTTTATAAATTTCATCTACTGTACAAGATATGGTATCTTTTAACTCGTATCCTAATATATTTATAATTTTTTCTATATCCTTTTCATTTTTTCCTTCTACTTCTATAAATGTATTTAGCATAGGCCATGTGTCTATATCTATTTCATACCCTTTTAGAATGTATGTTTTTCTTATCTTTTCTTGATAACTTTTATGTGAAAATCCTAGAGTTTCCAGTAGATTATCTGCATCTTCAATAGAGGGAACTTCTATTTCTGTTTCCATCATCTGTTGTATTTTAGTATCGTTATCTCTTAATATATGTTTTACTGTTAGTATGGTTTTATTATTTGTCTTTCTAAGTCTTATCCATTTTTTATCGTTATTATGAAATCTTTCTAGAAATGTATTCAATTCTTTTTTATTAAGTATTTTAATTAATTCTTCCCTCTCTTTTTTTAGTAATTCTTGTAATTTGTTTGTGCCTATTCTCTTCTTTATCTCATCTTGCCCTTCTTTATTTAGTAAATTATCTATTTCAAAAAATAACTGCTTTAATCTATCTATTTGGGCTATTAATTTATTTTCCATTTTCGATTTATAGTATTCATTAATTAGTAATTTTATATCAAGATATCTTCCATATATACTTGGTAAATCATATGTATAAAGCGTTTGTTTAGTCTCTTCTTTTAACTTACCTCCATTTTTTATTATTGTATCTATTATTTGTTGCTCATCTATGTCTAATATTTTTACTTCTAAATCCATTTTTCCCATATTACTTTATCCTTCTATTTATTTTGATATTTTATGAGTTCATCTATAAATTCCTTTGTATTACATTCTTTTTTTAATTCTTCTTCAAACAGCAAATCTTCTAATTTTATTTCTTCAATATCTTTTGGTGTTTTTCCAATTGTAAAAAATTTTATTTTCTTTTTAAGGGACATTGCTAGTTTTATTTCATGATAACATCCATTTGATATAATGCCAAATTGCCATACCTCATCTGCTAAATAAATTAAGTTGTTATTTCCTCTTACTGTTAATTTTCTATCTACCATATCATTCATAAAGTAGTCCCAATTCGTAAATGGATTTAAAGGTAGTTTATTCTTTTCTAGCACAAAGGCTGAAATCATTTTTCTAGCATAAAAGTTATGTTTTGAATGTGCTGTATAAACTGATTTTATTTTTTCTTTTGTATCAATCATTATTTTTCTCCTTCTTCTATGTAGATAGTGTGAAATATTTTATACACTACCACTTATTTTTTATATTATTAATTTTTCACGTTTTTTGAAGTTACTTATTTTTTATTAAAGTTTTTTTGTGCCTTATACTATTAATTATTTTTTTTCTAATATTCTTCTAATTTTTCTAAGGCTTCTTTTAAGATATCTCCATATTTTTCTAGATAGTTCTTAGTGTGTGCTGTTATATTTTCTGGAATATTATTCATATCAAAATATTGTAGTTTTTTTGATTCGTTATCATTTATTTTTAACGTTCCATGGTATTTTCTTACAAGAAAAATGCCTGTTATATCATATAATTTATCTCCATTTGGATATTCTCTATATGTATCTTTTCCTGATAAGACCTTTATCATTTCTAACTCATCTATTTCTAAATTTGTTTCTTCTTTTAACTCTCTTTTTGCTGTTTCTTCAAAGCTTTCTCCCAGTTCCATCGCACCTCCTGGGAAACCCCATTCATTATAATCTGTTCTTAGTTGCATTAATACTTCTTTTTTCTCATTAAAAAGGAATAACCCAACCCCTGCTGTTAAAATTGGGTCATGTCCTACTTTTTTTCTTATATCTTGTATATATCCCATGTTACATTAAACCTCTTTTCACTAATTCTGGAATTACATATTTACCTAGAATACTACCTACCTTAATTCCATCTTCTTTATAATTTTTATCTATCCAAAGAGCTTCTTTTATTTCATTTTGTGGTGTTATTTCTCCACTTATTTCAACTAAGTATGTCTGTACGTGTATTTTTTTGTCTGAAAACACAGCGATATCATCATATCCACCAATAAAATCTGCTTTTATAAGTTCTACATTTAGCTCTTCTTTGAGTTCTCTTTTTAGTGTTTCAAAATCTGTTTCGCCTCCTTTTCTTTTTCCACCAGGTATAATACATTCTTCTCTATTGTTCTTTTTTCTTTGGACTACTATTTTTTTATCTTTTACTATTATTCCTCCAACCTTATCTATCATTTTTTTCTCTCTTTCTATTGGTTTTTATTCTAGTATATTTTTTAATTTATTTACTACTTTACCATAATTATTATTTTCTTCTAACTCTTTTATATCTATCCACTTATAATCACCCATTTCTTTTGTATCTTGTTTTATTTTTTCCTCTTCTGTTAGTATAAATAAATATCTAAAATCAAAATGTGTATGTGCTTTTAAATTTAGCCTTTTATTGTAGGGAATCCTATGCGTATCTATGTCGATAGGAATTATTTTGTTACCAATTAGTACCTCTTTAAATTTTGTTAGTCCTGTTTCTTCCCTTGTTTCTCTTTTGGCTGCTTCTAAAATATTTTTGTCTTCTTTATCTATATGTCCTCCTGGATATAGGTACATTTCTAGATCTTTATGGTATAGAACTAGAAACTTTTTATTTTTTTCATTATATATAAAAGCACTTGCTACTATATGTCCATCAAAGTTATTCCAGTCTATTATTTGACTTTCTTCTGTATTTCTTATAAATTTTTCTACTTCTTCTTGTCTTGTTTTTTCTTCTTTATAATAGGATAAATATTCTTTAATTGTCTTTAAATATTCTTCTTTCATTTTCTCTTTTTCCATTTTCCTAATTATTCTTATTATTTTTTCTAGATAAAATTATTTCTTCCAATTCTTTTATTCTTTTTATATTTGACTTTGGACCAAAATGTCCTCCTTTTGGTATCATTATTTTCTTA
>JAAWCL010000213.1 GCA_022793235.1 Bacilli bacterium
GTTTTGAACTAACGAAAAAATTCTGATAAATTACAAAATTAATTTACATAAATTGACTTTTCGATAGAAAATTGGTATAATATAGATAGAAACTAAGCAACAAATAAAAACATCGCCTGAGTTAGGCAAGGAGGAAACATGATGAGTAAAAGATTAGTAGGAACAACAAAAAACGGTATTGAAATTTATGCAATCAATCAAGATGAGCATATGGCTGCACATTCATCCGTAACAGATGCTATGTTGGCAAAAGCTTTAAGTTTGGTTGATTATAATTCTCCGTTTTGGATGGAGTCAGTTGACGTTGGACATATAATCGGAACTGACAATTGTGTTTCAGTATCTGATGTGGATGATGTTCGAATGCTTTATCGTAAAGGAAGAGCTGGTAGAACTCCAATACTGTTTGGCAAAGAAGCACCAAAAACAAGTTTGCTTACCATTGGTATCCGAAGTGATGATGATGGACTTGCAACTATCTTTACAGCTTTTACAGGTGCTAAAGCTCCACGGGAACCTTGGGATCCAAGTTTAAAGTCTGAAGAAGAAAAAATAGAGGCTAAACAGTTCTGGAGTAATCATGCTTTAGTTTATGATGAGTCTGCGATTGACTCTGAAAGAAATTGAATCTACAATCTAAAGGCAAGGCAGACAAATGTCTGCCTTGTTCCTTGTATAATAGGAAATCTATACAAAAGAGGAATATAGAATAGAGCCACAAAAATAAACCAAATTATATATCATTTTAAAACAATGACAACCGTGTTTACATAAAACGAGTAATTACATTGATAATTATTTGTTTTTATGTTATTATGGTTCTAAATAGAAATTAGAGGTATATATGAAAAGAGAAGAAAAAATAAAGTTAGAACAATTATTTAAAATAATGAAACAAGGAAATAATGAAGTTATTCAAGAACTTTATAAAAGATATAATAAAATAGTATATGGAATAGCTTTTAGTATATTAAAAAATAAAGAAGATTCAGAGGATGTAGTACAAAAAGTATTTCTAAAACTATATAATATAGATGAAAGAAAATTGCCAAAGGAAAAAGCAGGAACTTGGCTATATTCAGTAACTAAGAATGAAGCATTGACAATATTAAGAAAAAAATATGATGATATAAGTTTAGAAAACATTTATAACTGTGAAAATGCTAATGATGAAATAAGTGACTTTATTGATAAGGAATCATATAACAAAATAATTAGTAAATTAAGTGAAAAGGAACAAAAA
>JAAWCL010000065.1 GCA_022793235.1 Bacilli bacterium
ACCATAACTTTTTCTCATTGCATCGTACCTCTTTGACAATTCCTCCCCCAAGACAAATATCTCCTAAATAAAAAACACAAGCCTGACCAGGAGTAACACTTTTAACTTTTTCGTCATAAGTAACAAGCAAATCACCATTGTCTAAATATTGAAGTTCAACATCATTATCCTCTTGCCTATATCTAAATTTGGCAGTACACTTTTTTGGCCTCAACTCACAATTAAAATTAACCTCTTCTACAACACAGCTATCCGAATATAAGTAAGGATTGTTTTCGCCCTCACAAACATATAAAATATTTTCTTTTAAACTCTTACCCACTACAAATAACTTCTCTTTATAACCACCTACATCAAGGCCTTTTCTCTGTCCTATAGTATAATACATAAGGCCTATATGAGTTCCCAATTTTTCTAAAGTTTCTATATTTATAATATCACCAGACAAATTTGGTAAATAATTTTGCAAAAACACTTTAAAATTTCTCTCTCCAATAAAACAAATACCTGTAGAATCTTTTTTTCTAGCAGTAATTAAATTATGCTCTTCTGCAATACTTCGAACCTCAGACTTGCATAGATCTCCTAAAGGAAAAAGTACATCTTGAAGCTGCTCATTAGAAACCTGAGAAAGAAAATAAGTCTGATCTTTATTAGTATCTCGACTTCGTTTTAAATAACCATCTTCAATCTTAGCATAATGTCCTGTGGCAATGTATTGAGCACCCAACTTTTTTGCTTCCTTCACAAATAAATCAAATTTAATATATTTATTACACATAATATCAGGATTAGGTGTACGTCCTTTTTTTAACTCATCTAAAAAATATTTAAAAACAAAATCCCAATATTCTTTTACAAAATCTATACGATATAATGGTATCCCCAATTTTTTACAAACATGAAGTGCATCATTATAGTCTCTCTCTTGTGGACAAATATCCATACTTTCCATATTAGGATTCCCCAAAATATCGTTATTAATAGAACTATCCCAATTTCGCATAAAAAGACCTATAACATTATAACCAGCCTCTTGCAATAATAAAGCTGCAACAGAGGAATCAACTCCTCCACTCATACCTACAACAACTGTTTCCTTCATAAAGTACAATCACCTCTACTTCTTAGATTATACTCTAAATAAATAAATTTGTAAAAGACTTTAACAAAATTGGCAAAAGGTAACTCGATAGCAATGCACTAATAAAAAGAAGAAAAACAGAAATCAAAAGAACCTTGGTATAAACAATTGTTTTTTTCTTCAAATTAAAATCGCTTCCTTTAAATAAATGAAGATAAAGCATTTTAGAAAAATTAATAGCATAAAACATCAAGATAAAAATAATTACAAAGTTAAAAAAGAAAGGTATACAATAAAGAAGACTAGGAACAAGTCCCTTAAAAGAATATGTATAAATCAAACTACTAATCGTAAAGCCTAAAACAAAACTTTTTGATATTAAATAAAAAATACTAATAGGAATACCAACAATAGAAATTCCAAATATCCATACAAGAATTGTAACCAATATATTAGAAAAACAATTATTGATAAACATATTAAGAGAATCTAATTGGTTACTTTTAATGCTTTCAAAAAAGGCATCAAAACTCATTTTAATCATTTTTTGCTCTGACTTAGAGATAACAGCAACATAAAAAACACCTAAAATAAAACTAATAATACTAATATATATCAGTACCTTAAATAACCTTCTCTTTGTATTTTTATTATATTCTGCTATATATTTTGCTTTATTCATTTCTATCACCTACAAAATACTATGTAGAACTAATTTTGATTATTAAATTTTTTCTTTTACTTTTTACTACATTTATTTTATAATAATAGTGAGGTGTAAGAATGAATAAAAAAGTTGTTAGAATTATTTCTTTAATTTTATTAATAGTAATGGTAATAAGCTTTTTCGGAATGCTCGTAATCTACTTTATTTAATACTATCCTTATAGTATTTTCTTTTGTAAAATTTTTTTTAGTAATTGCCTTTGATTAACTCTTTTCTGTTCATAATAAGAAACTATATTATAGTAAAAATAAGACTCCCTATTAAACTGCAAATTTTGCCATATATATTCAATAAGTTGTAACATATCAATAGAATATACCTGGTCTAAAATATCCATAAATAAAGGATACATTCTACCTAAAGCGTGCACTGTATCAAAATTCAGATTTATAAGAATATGAAAAAAGGAAAAATAATTCAAGTTTACTTGTTCTCTACAACGCTCAAAGTCATAAATAGGCGCTAATTCCAAAAAATTTGTATCTCTATTTCTCTTAAATTGTAAATTTAATACATGCCTATCATATTGAAACATAGCTATATCAATACTAAGTAACTTAAATATTTGCTCTAATAATTTATCTTGATTAACACGACTAGTACATTGATTTATCAAAAAATGAATATGTTCAAAACCATCTGTCCCCAATTTCATTTTATAATCTAAATCAGAAAGATAAAAATATTCAAATTGATCTATATCCTTAAAATTTTTAGAAGCAAGTCCTATAGAATTATTCTTTCTAGCAATTTCATACTCTACAGTATCCAGTTCTATAGCTTTGCAAAATTCTACTCCAAGCAAATCATTAAATAAATAAGAAGGTGTTAAATAAGATGTATCATCTTTATAGTAATAAATCAAATCATCAAACTCATAAAAATTAGACTCATAGTGATGAATGAAATCACACTTTTGATTTATTATCCCTTCAATTTTTCGTAAATCCGCCCTTCGATTTAAGTAAACTATAGGCGAATGACTCGTTATAATTTTTTCAATTCTCATACTCCTACCCCTACTAATTATCAAATATTATAAATCAGCTGTTATCAAAATACAAGTAAAAAATCATTCTAATGTTATCGTTTTGTGATAATGTCATGTTATATCATTTTTTGAAAATGTCAGTAAATGATATATAATAC
>JAAWCL010000214.1 GCA_022793235.1 Bacilli bacterium
CAGCCATTGTTTTTCTTCCTCAGTCAGCTTGGAGTATTTTATCTTTGTTTGTTTACAGAACAGCATGACTAACCGCTCCAACTGACTTCCTTTGAAGTTTGCCACCTCGTCTAAAGCCTCTTTTAACTCAGCGGCAACAGAGCTTGTTGGGGCACTGATGCTCCGATCTGCGTGAGTTTCCTTTAAATCGGCCATAATGCAATCTATATCATTATGTACCCGCTGACTGAAATACTCGCCTTCCTGGAGGTGCATAGACTGCAATAGATAGGTGGTGCTGTCATGTTCCCCTGGCTGGTACTTTTCCATGATCTCAGCCCTGGTCACGTCAACCCATGCGTTTAGATTTTGTATCTGCACCGCTGCCATTCCATTTACATAAATTTCAATGTCAGCCAGCAGTTTTGCAAAATCCTTGTGCGTAGCAAGTTCGCAGAGAAGCGGCGTATTGACTTGACCATCCTGTAAGAGTTTAACCATACCATCACTCAGATGCAGATCATTTAATTCTGCGTCTGGGTGATGTTTTATTTCTGACAGTCCAAGCAGATAGTCTGAGGTTACACCATAAAATTTTGCCAGCTTAATAATAGCGTAATGGCTGATGTCTTTTGTCGCATCTGTTTCGTAATTGTTCAGTGCAGATTTGGAGAGGCCCGTTTGTTCCGCAAGCTGTTCAAGGGTCAGCCCACGCTCTTTTCGCAAATCCTCCAATCGTTCCTGGATTGTCAGTTTTGTATCGTACATCTTTATCCCTCCGTCCTGATAATATCACCTTTTTCGCCAGTATACAACGCTTTCCAATCACATTTCATCAGAAAATTGAAGTGTTTCCAAAAGCGTGGAAATTAGCTTGTTTTCGGTCCGATTTCCAACCTTTTGGATATACAGGAAAAGCCTCATAAAACTGATAAAATCTTAATCGCCCGATACAGGTAAGCATCTTGACAAGTGAATGACCGTCCGAATGTGATATGTTTTCTGGCAAAGTGACGCATGAAGCGCACCGAGGAAAACCATACGCCGCTGACAGGCAGAGGCAGGAACGGCTTTGGGATAGAACGGCACAAAACTGACTTTAAAATTGGAGTTGAATTTCAATCCTTTTGAAAACAGCGAACAAAACGCATAAATTATATCACAATCCACATCAAACAGCACTACGCCAATCGGTGAACTGAACACACCGCTCAATGTGTATTTTGGCGATTCAGAGCAAAGTCACACCAGACAGTGAAATCAATAGGCTGCTCTTGTGAATAGGGCATCATGAGTGAGCTGTGCTATTTGATCGGAACTTATTTACGAATTTCGTCCAGCAGCAAATCTCGTCTGCTATACAGAGGAGTAGATGCGCTAATGGAGAAACATCAAAGGGGGATGAAAATGGATACCAGAAATGAGATCAAGTCTTATATTGTCCGAGAGGGTATGACGATGGCCGAACTTGTGGAGAAGCTGGCCGAGCAGTACGGATGGAGCGCCAGCGTTCCCAATCTGTCTGGTAAGCTGCGCCGGGATTCCCTGCGCTATCGGGAGGCTATAGAATTGGCCGACGCCCTGGGGTATGATATTATCTGGCAGCGCCGAAGGGAGGTACGATAACCATTTCAAAAAATACATATGGCTACATCCGGGTCAGCACC
>JAAWCL010000215.1 GCA_022793235.1 Bacilli bacterium
CGTCCATGAATGGAAACCTGAAAAGAATTATACAAGCGGTAAGTTTACATTTGATTCAGTAGGTAATGAATACAAACCGCAAATCAATGTAGACAGTGACGGAGACGGCAGACCGGATATCAATATCGACTTAGACGGAGATGGAGTCCCTGATATCAACATTGATACAGACGATGACAATATACCGAACATCAATATTGACAGTGACGGCGATGGGATACCCGATGTAAATGTGGACATAGATGATGACGGCAATCCTGATGAAAACATCAAGGATATCACTGAATGGAAGCCAAACAAGGATGTTGACGGTGATGTTCCTTATGACACAATGGACTTCAGCGAACAAGAGGAACCGGAAAAGCCATCGGAACCAACCAAACCAAATCATCCGGCAAACGGAACAGATGTCAAAGGAAGCTATTACCCGGGTGATAATGTGGGCGGTGCAATTACCGGAGATGAAACAAACCTACTGCTGTATATCAATTCCATATTATTCAGTGTAGGGCTGATAAGTTATCTGATATACAGAACACAGAAAGATACACTTCAATAAATAAAGGTCTAGTTAGGTAGACTAATATAAACAGGTGTTTTTCAAGTAAAAATGCCTGTTTTTCTATTCAGAAACATATATTTCAATAACTTTTTCCTACCTCTATTAATGTCTACATTTGTAGATATACGGAAGGAGAAATTGTTGTGTGGAAAAAACTATGGATAAGTATGCTGGTATTAGTAAGCAGTATTACAGTATGTTATGCTTATTATAATTTTAAGATAAATGCTTCACCGATTACCGCAGCCGATTATGCGGTCGGAGATAAATTTGAAAGAACAAACACTGATACATTTACGATGGGAGAACTACAGTGGAAAATAATAAAAACAGATTCTGCAGCACACAAAGCATACTTGGTATCAGAGCCTTTTACGAGCAAATACTGCGGAGCATTTAATCTGTATCAAGGTAGCGTGCTTTCCTGTCTTGCCGCTACGGATACCCAATATACTTCCAGCACCGTAAATGACCCGATGGGAGATTATGTAGAAGCAATCAACGGAAAAGGCTCCTTGGAGATGATGAATCTTGATTTTTACAATAAGGTTACTTCCAATAATACTGATTTAGGTATGTTGGATGCGATCGGACATTTTTGGATGAATGAGTATTCAGGCTCTATACAGGTTGCTTATCTTAGTGGGAATACTTCTTTTGTTCCGTATCAATTTGCTGGAGTAACCTATAACAATATAATCGTTCTTAATTCAACATCAACCACGATTGTAGCGGTAAAAGAAATTGATTTACCGCAAAAAGGCATCATAAAGACGATCACAAGTGATGCGACAGATATCACAAAGCCGAGTGCTGATTTGATTAATAATGCAGGTCAGACCATTGTAAATATCGATACGACAGAGGGAGAAGGACCTTATCATTTTTATGTATATGATACGAATGCAAGCGGGTCTGGGACTTATACCACACCTTCACAGTATTTCACTTTAAATTCGAATCCATCTAACGGTACCGCACAAGTGAATTTGCTTAACAAGCTTCCTGCCGGTGATTATTATTTCAAAGTAAGGGTAGTGGATGAAAGTACAAATGAGCGATTATATTATAGGCCGGATGATTTCATAAAGGATACATTCAGAACAAAAGAGACACAATTGATTCATGTGAAAATTTATAAGGAAACACCGACAATAGCGTTTGACACACCGAGTATCACAAAGAAATCAATTTCAAATGCAGGTGCAGGTTGGAATGAAACAGCAGCTGCTTCACCGAGTACAGGAACTAAGATAACGTACAGTATCAGCGGTGGGGATGTTTCCTTGATTTCAATAGACCCAGATACGGGCGCAATTACTTATAACGGTAATAATGCTTTTGGGAAAGTTAAGATAAAAGCCACTGTTGATGATGATCCGAGTACCGGATATGATGATTATGAAGCCGCATATGCAGAAAAGGAAATCATTATTTATCGAGAGCTAGACGGAAGTGTAACACCGCATGCTAATTCATCGGATACAACAGTTCCTACCTTTACAGCTTCTGATTCTAATATAAAGACGGGTGGTATAATCGGAACGATTCACGGAACACTCGGTACTCCCGATACGATCGGCGGGTCGACAACGACTTATA
>JAAWCL010000066.1 GCA_022793235.1 Bacilli bacterium
AATCATCTAAAACAATGCACCCCATAGACTTATAATCCTATTTCATAATCGTATTCTTTAATCTTTAATTCATCTTGATAAGTTACTTCTTTAGTAGAAGAATCATAGTTAAAATATAAACTATCATTAGTTTTATCTACAACTTTAATATTATCTCTATCAACAAGATAGATTTTAAATTTATCTATATTTAGATTTTTCTTTAAATAATCTAAAATGTGATATTGTGATATAGTATCAACTCTGTTTTTTAGTATATCTTCTTTATTTAATAATCTCATTGGCATTCTCCTTTCTCTTAAAAATTTAGGCAACAAAAAAACTTGTATCATCTACAAGCAATTACTTCAAAAAAGGCATTATGAAACATGGAACTTTATTTTAAATCCTGTCCCATTGGATTATATATTTGAAATAACACATAGTTTTTTCTAAAACCCCTTAATTCTTTTTACTTCGTTCTTTGAATTATGTCTTATTTCAAACTCATTTATTCTATTGCTAGAATAGGTACTAACATAAGCCTTTCATCTTACTGTACCTTACTTAACTACGTTCCTATAAACATTTTAGTTAAGTGTTATTGTGTACATCCCTATTGCATACTCTTGGTAGACTAGATATTTTAGTTGTTCTAATATATCTAAACTCTTTTTCAAACCCTTATTTTTAATTTTAATGGTCTGTTGTATTTCTCCTATATTTATATCTGTGATAATTCGATCAAATCCTTTGGTGTAAATATAAGAGTAAATATATTTAGTTTCTTTTGGGATTCTTTTATCTTCCCAAATCTTTTGTGGTACTTCTAGATGTTTAATCTTCATTCATAGATTTCCTCCTTTCTTCTAATCAATTAACATTTTAAATTGATGTGTTAAATTTAATTAACATCATTAATATACATAATAATTACTATCTTGTCAACACTTTTTGAAACATTTATATTTAAAATGTTGATTTTATTTAACATATATGCTATTATTAGTGCAAGAGGTGTTCATTATGCAAGAAAAAAAGATTGGTGAAATTATTGCTGAAGCTAGAGAAAAAGCAAATCTTTCACAAAGACAACTTGCTAAAATTGCTAGTATTAGTAATGCTCAGTTATCTAAAATAGAATCAGGGGAAATAGAAACACCAAACCCTAAAATGCTTAGAAAGATAAGTCAACATATCAATGTAAATTACAATGAGATGATGTATAAAATAGGGTTAGGTATGGAAGTTAGTCCTTTAAATCCATTTATTAAAGATTATTATAATAAAATGACTTTAGATGAATTAAACGAGGCTGAAATCAATGTTTTAGGTAGTATTACTAATCTAAAACAATTAGTTAAGTCGTGTGAAGAAAATTTAAATAAAAACATAACCCAAAGTGAAAAAGAATTACTGCTACATACAATAGAAGATACCAATTATCAAATAACAACTTCAAATGAAATTGTAAATTTAATACAAAGTTTAAAAGTAAAGGAGAGAAACAAGAATGCAAAAAAATAAAACAATAATAAGAAATATTGGAATCGTATTATTAAATATTTTTATGGTAGTAAGTCTAGTATTGGTTTTAATGCTTAAAAATGATTATGGTTATAGATTATATTGGGTTATTACACCATTTTTAATGGTATTAGTATTATTAGTAATTAAGAAATGGAGTGTAAGAGGATTAAACGCTGATACAGAAGAATCAAAAGTAATTCAAAGATCCTTTGATGATACTACTACTTTATCAACTGTATTCTTTGGTATAGTTTATTTATTCATTCAAGGCATTGAATGTATTAAAGAGAATATAATAAATAATCCTTATGTTATAGTTGGATTCTTTATTGTAATGATTATTTATGAAGTATTTACTTACTTATCAATATATGTAGCTAAAAGAGATACTGCAAGATTACTAGAAAAGAAATACAACCATAAAAGAAAATAACCTTTTTGCTTTTCGTAAGATTAGCAATTAGGTTATTTTCATAAGAAAAAAGCTATCACGTTTTGTCAGCATTGCTGATGAAAGTGGTAGTCTTTTTTGCTTTTTATGAAGTCGAAAGACAAATAAAAAGGCAACAATATTACATTATGAAATTTTGTAATATGTTGCTTAATTGGGTTTCCAAAGGATCACCTTTGGCACACAAAATCTAAGTTGGCTCTGCCGACTTAGTAGTGTGTTACCTAGTCGCCAAGAACTAGGTTAAAAACAGAAATCCATTAGTTACAAAGTTTCTTTTGGATTTTGGCTTAAATTATTCCTCATTTAAACTTTTTATATCTTGTAATTCAAATCTATACTTTTGTCCATTTTTATTTATTTCATCCATAAACATATCATAAGGTCTACACCATAGTTTATTATCTCCATATAAAGCTCTATAAGCTACCATTTTCTCACAAGTTTCACTGTGATAAATTATATCTTCAACAATATATAAATCTCCCTTATAATGCTTATAAACACCCTTAATTTTTAATTCTCTCATTTTTCTATACCTCCAATACTATTTAGCAACACTTTCTATATTTTGTAATTCAAATCTATATTTTTGTTCAACATTAGGATATTTTTCG
>JAAWCL010000004.1 GCA_022793235.1 Bacilli bacterium
ATATAATACTGTGAAATAGAAAGGAGGACTATTTTGAAAAAAATTATTACATATATTATTGGAATTTTAATATTACTTATTTTAATTTTTGCTATATTATTTAATTTCAATAAGGAAGATAAAAAGGAAAAGAAGGTCTCTAAAAAATTAGAGAAAGTTACTGTAGCGGAGGTTGCTCACACTATATTCTATGCTCCTCAATATGTAGCTATAGAAAAGGGATATTTTAAAGAAGAAGGACTTGATGTGGAACTTAGTTTAACACCTGGAGCAGATAAGGTGACTGCCGCTGTATTATCAGGCGATGCTGATATTGGATTTTCAGGAAGTGAAGCCACTATTTATGTTTACAATAGTGGAGAAAAGGACTACTTAAAAACATTTGCACAACTTACCCAAAAGGATGGTTCCTTTATAGTCTCTAGAAAGAAAATAGACAATTTTACATTGGAGGATTTAAAGGGAAAAACAATTATTGGTGGACGTGTTGGTGGAATGCCAGAAATGATGCTTGAATGGGCTATTAGAGAAGCTGGCCTTGATCCTAAAGATGATGTTAATATTGATACATCTGTTGCCTTTGCTGCTATGAGTAGTGCATTTATTGGAGGTACTGGTGACTTTGTTAGTTTATTTGAACCCAATGCATTAGATTTAGAGCAACAGGGATATGGATATGTAGTTGCTAGTCTTGGAGAATTAGGTGGTGTTGTTCCCTATACTTCTTATTCTGCTAGAAAAAGTTATTTAAAAGAAAATAAAGATGTTATTGAAAAATTCACTAAAGCGATACAAAAAGGAATTGATTTTGTTCTGGAAAATGATAGTAAAACTATTGCTAATATCATTCTTCCACAATTTCCTGATACTTCTTTAAATGATTTAGAAAAAGTAATTACTAGATATAAGGATATTGATGCTTGGCCTAAGACAACCAACTTTAGTAAGGAATCATTTGATCATATGCAAGATGTCATGGAGAAAGCTGGACAACTTGAAAAAAGGGTTGAATATAAAAATTTAGCCTATGAAAAATAAATTATTACAAATCAAAAATTTAAGTAAAACTTATCATAGTCTTCATGATAGCACTCTTGCCGTTGATGATGTGACTTTTGATATTTATGAGAAAGAATTTGTTGCGATAGTTGGACCTTCTGGTTGTGGAAAATCAACTATTCTTTCTATTTTGGCAGGCATTGAAGAAAAATCCAGTGGTGAAATAAAATTTAATAAAAGTGATGTTAGACTGGCCTATATGCTACAAAAGGATTCTCTTTTTCCTTGGAGAACCATCTTAGACAATTGTTTGATAGGTTTGGAAGTTACTCACAATTTAACAGAAGAAAATAAAAATTATGTACTTCATCTTTTAGATACTTATGGTCTTCATGATTTTATTTACAAATATCCTGAAAGCTTATCAGGGGGAATGCGTCAGCGTGTGGCCCTTATTCGAACCCTTGCGATAAAACCAGATATTCTTCTTTTGGATGAGGCAACTAGTGCACTTGATTATCAATCTCGTCTTACTATTAGTGATGATATTTATAAAATCATTAAGCAAGAGGGAAAAACAGCTATTATGATTACACATGATATTAATGAAGCAATTTCTATGGCCGATCGGGTTATTGTCTTAACAAAGAGACCTGCTTTAATAAAAAAAATATATACCATAAAATTAACAAATAAATCGACTCCTATTCAAAATAGAAAGTGTATTGAATTTAATGATTATTATGATAAAATTTGGAGGGATTTAGATGTTAAGTTCTGATTCTAGAAAAAATTATGTTAAAATAATAAAGAAAAATAAAAAAATCATTTTTTTTAGTCGCCTTAGTATTATTCTTTTATTTCTGCTTCTTTGGGAAGTGCTTTCGAGATATCATATCCTTAACACTTTTCTTTCTTCATCTCCTAGTCTCGTTTATAAAACAATTATGGGGCTTTTGAAGGATGGGAGCTTATTTAAGCATATTGGTATTACTTTATATGAGGTAGTTGTAAGTTTTGGTATTGCTACTCTTATAGGTCTTACTATTGCTACTATTTTATGGAGTAATAATACTGTTGCAAAAATTGTGGATCCTTACTTGACAATTTTAAATTCTCTTCCTAAAGTAGCCTTGGGACCTCTTATTATTATTTGGGTTGGAGCTCGTATTCATTCTATTATTTTTATGGCTTTGCTAATAAGCACTTTTATTACAATCATCAATATATATCATGGATTTATATCGACTAATAAAAATTATATACTACTTCTAAAAAGTTTAAAGGCTAGTAAGACTCAGATTTTTACTAAAGTTGTATTTCCTTGTAATTTAGTCACTATTATTAACACTTTGAAAATTAATATATCTATGACTTTAATTGGGAGCTAAGACATATGTAGAGAAAACCTTAGATTTTTTATGCTAGTTCTCACTAACATTCCAATAAATTTTTAAAGTCTTCCCATCTACAACTATTTTATCTAGTAACCCTTCAACAATATTTCGTTTTTCTTTAAACTCCATATTAGGCCAAACAGATTCTA
>JAAWCL010000067.1 GCA_022793235.1 Bacilli bacterium
TGGTTATTTTCTTTATTATCATGATAGATGCTATTGTTGGAACGTATGAAGAGAATAAAGCTAATCGTACTATGGATAGTTTATCTAAACTAGTTTCTTATACAGCAACTGTTCTTAGAGATAATAAGGAGATCAGTATAGCTTCGGAAGATCTGGTTTTAGGGGATGTTGTTTTATTGGAGTCTGGTGAGAGAGTGAGTGCAGATCTTCGTATTATTGAGTCTACCAATTTAATGGTTGATGAATCTATTTTAACTGGTGAGAGTATACAAGTAGAAAAGAATGATAGAGCATTAAACAAATCTCATCTTTCGTTAGCTGAACAGAGTAATATGCTTTTTTCTGGAACAACCATCGTTAAAGGAAGATGCCTTGCTTTGGTTGTAGGTGTTTCCAGTCATACTGAAATAGGCCATATTGCTGATACTATTCATCATACAGAAGAGGAAAAATCTCCACTTACTCTTCGTATTGAAAAACTATCTAGGCAAATAAGTTTTCTTGTTTTGATTATTGCTATTATGATTACTTTTTTACTTCTTTATAAAAATGTAGATCACAGTGAGATATTTTTATCTGTTGTGGCCCTTTCTGTTTCTGCTATGCCAGAGGGATTGCCGTTAGCTCTTACTATGGCTCTTTCTATTGCTTCTACAAGGATGGCTCGAAAGAATGTAGTGGTAAAAAAATTGAATTCAGCTGAAGCATTAGGTAGTTGTACTGTTATTGCAACAGATAAGACAGGTACACTTACTGTAAATGAACAAATGGCTAAAAAAATTCTTTTACCAGATGGTTCTTCTTATTTAGTTTCAGGGACAGGTTATGATAGGGTAGGAACATTAACTTGTGAAAATGAAAGTTCTACTCAAATAGAGAAAGTCCAAGATCTTGCTTTATTTGGTTCTATTAATAATGAGGCTACTGTTACATCTAGAAAGGTTATGGGAGATTCTATTGATATTGCTTTTAAAATATTAGGTAAAAAATTAGAGGTAGAAGAGAGAGATATTAAGATTTTATCTAGGATACCTTATGAGTCTGAAAATAGATATTCTGCTACTTTTTTTGAACGAGATGGGAAGGCATATTGTACAATAAAAGGTTCTTTTGAAAAAGTTTGTGCTTTTTGTACAAAGACAGATTTAGTTAAGAATCATGATACAAAGTTGTTAGAAAAGCAGAATGAATTGCTTGCAAAAGAGGGATACAGGGTGCTTACTATCGCTTGTGGTCGAGTTGCAAATAAAAAGAGTTATACTGAAAAAGATATAAAGAATTTAACTTTTATGGGAATGGTTGCTTTTATTGATCCTATTCGTAAAGATGCCATAAAATCTATTCAGGAATGTAGGAGTGCAGGTATTCGGGTTATGATGATTACGGGAGATCATCCGTTAACTGCCTTTGCTATTGCTAAGGAGTTAGATATTACAGATGATTATTCTTTAGTTGCGACAAGTGATGATGTAAGAAAAGCTTTTGCAAAGGGTGAAAAGTCATTTGATTCTTTTGTGCAGACTAAGTGTGTGTTTTCTAGAGTTAGTCCTTTAGAAAAGTTGGAAATTGTTAATTCTTTAAAGCGAAGTGGAGAGTTTGTAGCGGTAACAGGTGATGGGGTAAATGATGCTCCTGCTCTTAAAAGTGCCAATATTGGTGTGAGTATGGGAAGTGGAACAGATATTAGCAAAGATGTTGCAGATATGGTTATTATAGATGATAACTTTAAGTCTATTGTAAATGGAATTAAAGAAGGAAGGGTAGCTTATGCAAATATTCGAAAAATCATTTTCTTTTTATTATCTTGTGGTCTAGCAGAAGTACTGTTTTTTTGCTTATCTATTTTATTCAATTTGGAACTTCCTCTTGTGGCTATTCAACTTTTATGGCTTAATGTTGTCACAGATGGTATTCAAGATTTTGCTTTATCTTTTGAAAAAGCTGAAAAGGATATTATGCATGAGCAAGTTAGAGATACAGATGAAAATTTATTTGATCGCAACTTGATGGAAGAAGTATTTGTATCTGGCTTAATTATAGGCATGTTAGTCTTTCTTGTCTGGTACTATTTAATTTGTATTGTCAAGTTAGATATTTTAGTGGCTAGAAGTTATATTATGGCTCTTATGGTATTTATTCAAAATATTCATGTCTTTAATTGTAGAAGTGAAAAAAAATCAGCTTTTCAAATATCGCTTAAGAGTAATATGTTTATTGTATTTGGAGTTGGAGCTTCTATTTTATTACAAATTATTATGATGGAAATAGAGCCTCTTGCTCATATTTTAAAAATTACTCCTATTCCTTTTTTTCATTTGCTTCATTTGTTTATTCTTTCCCTTACTATATTATTATTAATGGAAGCTTATAAAAAAACAAAATATAAAAGCATTTGAGTGTAAAGAATATGTTTTAGTAGGAAGTGTTTTGTAAATAAGAAGGAATATTTATAAAAAGGAATTCTTGTCAAAAATAAAAAAAGTCGAGTTTATGTAAATATTTTCGACTCTTTTTATTTTCTTTTTTAGATACTTGGTATTTTTAACTCTTGTCCAATTGATAAAGTATTACTAGTTAAATTGTTTATTTTTTTTATGGTGTCTATATCTACATTGAATTTTTTAGAAATTGAAAATAGAGTATCTCCTTTTTGTACTATATAGTTTTGATAAATTGTTTGATTGTCATTATTTTCTTTTTTTGGTATTACAAGCGTTTGTCCAGGAGTTAAAATACTGTTTGATAAATTGTTTAAATTCATAATTTCGTTTACAGAGACATTGAATTTTTTTGAAATAGAATATAAGGTATCTCCTTTTTGTACTATATAGGTCTCATAATCTTCTTCATTATTTGGAATTATTAATTTTTGTCCAATTGATAAAGTATTACTTGTTAAATTATTTGCTTTTTTTAATTCTTCTACAGATACATTATAGGCTCTACTTATACTATATAGAGTATCTCCTTTTTGTACTATATAATAGGTTGTTGTATTATTTGAATTGTTTTTTTTCGGTACTAAAATTTTTGTGCCTATAATTAGAGTATTTGAGAGTAGATTATTTATCTTTTTTAAATAATCTACTGTTGTATTAAATTCTTTGGCAATAGAATAAAGGGTATCTCCTTTTTGTACTATGTATGTTTCTAGGTCTTTTTCCTCATTATCTATTAATGTACAATCGATTAGGCTAGAGTAGGTTTCATCAATTGTATTTATTGTTTTTGTATTTAAAATTCCGTTTGCTAATATGTCATTGTTTAATTGAAATCTTTTTATGGCATTTATTGTTGCTTCATCATATTCTCCTGTAATTTCGCCATCATAATAAAGGGTTTCCTTTAATTTTTGTTGCATTTCTTTTATATTTGTATTTGAATTTAATGGTAGAAAAATGTTTTCGAATTGCTTATTTGTATTTTCTGTTTGTTTTATTAGCTTATCCCAAGTTTCTTTGTTTACAACACCTGTTATTCTGAGATTATTTTCTCTTTGGAACTCTTTTACTGCATTTTCTGTCGTGGTATCAAAACTTCCTGTTATACTGGCTGGATAAAATCCTGCTATTTTTAAAAGTTGTTGTATTATTTTGACTTCATCCCCTGTATCATTTAATCTTAATGTTTTATAATTGTTCATTTTTTCACCTCTTTTTATATTATATAGAAAAAAGAGGGCGTAGGTGACAAATAACTAGAATATACTATAATGAGGTGAATTATATGAATGATGAAAAAGGTTATTTACTTGTCAATGTTTATGTGGACAATATTGCTCAACCTGTAGAAAATGCTAGGGTGCGAATCCTTGGAGAAAATACGAATCTGGAGCTTTTTACCAATGAATCTGGTCAAGCAGAAAAAGTGGAGCTTTTGGCGCCAAATGTTGAATATTCTTTGACAGAACAAACAGAGGTGAGACCTTATAGTATTTATACTGTTATTGTTTCTAAAGAAGGACTTACAACCGCTCAATATGATCAAGTTGAAATTTATGCAGGAGAATTATCTATTCAAGATATTTACTTAACCAATGAGACAGAAAATTTAAATGCAAAGAGTATAGTTGAAATTGATCCACCTACACTTTGGGGGGAATATCCGAAAAATGTGGAAGATGAGATTACTGAAGAAACAGCTCCTTATGTTTTAAAAGAAGTTATGATTCCTAAAACGATTATTGTTCATGATGGAATTCCGTCCAATCAAAATGCAAATAGCTATATTGTTCCTTTTACAGATTATATTAAGAATGTAGCTTGTTCTGAAATTTATAGTACTTGGCCTAGGGAGACAATAAAGGCGAATGTGCTTGCTATTATTTCTTTTACATTAAATCGTATTTATACAGAATGGTATATTTCTAAGGGATATGATTTTACTATTACTTCTACTACTACTTATGATCAGAAATATACAAGAGGACGAACTATTTTTGCATCTATTGCAGATGTTGTAGATGAGATTTTTACAACTTATATAAAATTTCCTAGTTTACCTCAACCGCTTCTTGCTCATTATCGATCTACTACAGAAGAGGCTGGTTATTTAAGCCAATGGGGGTCAAAGTATTTGGGAGATCAGGGATATAAAGCTTATGATATATTAAGATATTATTATGGAAATGTTGTACTTGCTACAGCTTCTACTGTTGAAGAGTATCCATATTCTTATCCTGGTAAAATTTTAAAGAATGGTGATTGTGATATTGATGTACAGGTGATTCAAAATCAGTTAAACTATATTCGTGGAAGTTATCCTGCTATTAGGAAAATTGCAGAGGCTAATGGTTATTTTGGCGATGATACAACATCTGCTGTCAAAACTTTTCAAAATATTTTTTCTATTGTCGCGACGGGCATTGTGGATTTTGCAACTTGGTATAGAATCTCTTATATTTATGTTTCTGTTAAAAATATGTTAAGAGGTGTTTATTAATTTATAGAAATCTGTTAGAATTAAAATAGAATAAAAGAAGAAAGTAGGGTCTAAAATGAATGAAGAAATAACAAATTTGAGTCATATGAATCGCAATATAAATCATGATACGGATTTTAATATTAAAGAAAAAAGAATTAGTATTTTAAATACTTATGGAACAAATTTTAATAAAAACGAATATATTACGAATCCATCTATTGGAAGGGATAAGGAATTGAAAGAATTGATGCTTATTCTTTTAACCCCTGATAAATCTGCCATTTTAACTGGGAAACCTGGTGTTGGTAAAACTGCTATTGTAGAAGGACTTGCCTATTTAATACAAAGAGGGCAGGTACCTGATATATTAAAGAAATATGAAATTATTAAAGTGAATACTTCGGCTCTACTTGGTATTGATCCTGTTACAGGAGAAGCAAAGATACAAAATTTAATTGAAGAGTTAAAAGAATACTCTAATTTAATTTTGTTTATAGATGAGATTCACACTTTAATGGGTTCTAAAGGAGAAAGCCTTGATTTTGCTAATATGTTTAAGCCAGGTCTAGATCGTGGAGATATTAAAGTTATAGGTGCTACGACTACAGAAGAGTATGAACGTTACATTTTAAGAGATAAGGCTTTTGTTCGTCGTTTTCAAAAAGTTATTGTTGAGGAACCAACAAGAGAACAAAATATTGAAATTTGTATGGGTACTCTTCCAAAAATTGAGAAGAGAACAGGTGCTACTCTTTTGTATTCTAATTTTATTAAAAAGACCATTATGGAATTTTTAACAGATATTACAAGTGAATTTAAAAGAATTTATGAGATAGGGTCCAGATATCCAGATGTAACACTTACTATGATTCAAGATGCATTTAGTTATGCTTTATTCGATAATCGAAATCAGGTAAATATTTTAGATTTTAGAAAGGCGATTGAGAATAGTAAACATATTTATCCAGATGTCATCAAAAAGTCACTTATTCAATTTGATGTTTCCTTTACAACAGAGATTGAAGAGGCACGCCTTGATATGATGTTATAGAGTGTTAGGTGTTTTATATGCTTTATTTTTGTTATATATTTCTGATTTTTTTTATATCTTCTATACTCGGTTATTTTGTAGAAATTACTTTTTGTTCTATTGAAAGTAAAAAAATAGTTTTTAATAGAGGATTTTTAATGGGACCTTATATTCCTATTTTTGGTGTAGGTACAGTTCTTATTGGTCTTTTTCTTGCAAGATATCGAAATGATCCTTTCATTTTCTTTTGGATGACTGTTATTTTATGTAGTTTTGTAGAGTATATTACAAGTTATGTAATGGAAAAGTTATTTCAGGTGAGGTGGTGGGATTATTCTCATGAACCTTTTAATTATAATGGAAGAGTTTGCCTTAAAGTCTCTATGTTATTTGGAATTGCTGGATTATTTCTTATATATACATATTATCCCTTTTTATTAAGGCTTTTAAATCATTTGAGTCCTTTTGTTCTTGTTCTTTTTAGTATTTTTTGTTTTCTTGTTTTTATTACTGATTTATGTTTTACTACTTTAGCTTTGTTTCGAGTAAAAAATAATTTGAAAAAATTTGCAGGGAAAGATGTCACAGAAGAGGCTAGACGAGAGGTTTTAAAATTGATACATAATCATGACTTTTCACTTAATCGTTTGTTACTGGCTTTTCCTAAAAGTGAGAAATTTAATAAACAAGAGTTTAGGGAATTTAGGCGAAGTGTTATAGAATATCGTAATGAAAGGAAAGAAAAAAGAAAAAGAAAAAAATTATAGAAGAGGTGTGAGGACGCTTCTTTTTAATTTTAAATTTTTGGCACTCTTTCTTGACAAGTGCTAATATTTAATGTTATAACATCTTTAAGGAGATGATTATGTAATGAAAAAACAATTTAAATCTGAATCTAAAAGGTTACTTGATTTAATGATTAATTCAATTTATACAAATAAAGATATATTTTTAAGGGAGCTTATTTCAAATGCAAGCGATGCAATTGATAAGTTGTATTATAGGAGTTTGACAGATAAAGGAGTAACTGTTTCTAAAGAAAGTTTGGAAATTAATATAGAAATTGATGAAGAGAAAAGAACACTTACTATTTTAGATAATGGTTGTGGTATGACAGATAGTGAATTAGAAAATCATTTAGGTACAATTGCTAAAAGTGGTTCACTTGCTTTTAAAGAGAATATGGACAAAAAGAAAGATGTTGATATTATAGGGCAATTTGGTGTTGGTTTTTATTCTGCTTTTATGGTTAGTGATAAAATTGAAGTTCTTAGTAAAAGTTTGGATAGTGAGGAAGCATTTTTGTGGACTTCTAGTGGAGCAGATGGATATACAATTGAAAAATCTTCTAAGGATGAGATGGGGACAAAGATCATTTTATATATAAAAGATGATGAAGAACATACTTATGATCATTATTTAGATGAGTATTATATTAAGGAGTTAATTAAAAAATATTCTGATTATATTCGTTATCCTATTAAGATGGAAGTGACACATCATGAGCTTGTAGATAAGGAAAATAATAAATATGAGGATAGAAAAGTAATAGAAACGATTAATACTATGGTTCCTTTATGGAAAAAGAAAAGTAGTGAAGTAAGTGATGAAGAGTATGCAAACTTTTATATGGATAAATTTAATGATTACGATAAACCACAAAAAGTAATTTCCTCTTCAGTAGAAGGTGCTACTACTTATAAAGCACTTTTGTTTATTCCTGCTCATACTCCATATGATTATTATACAAAGGATTATGAAAAGGGATTAAGTCTTTATGCTAGTGGTGTTCTTATTATGGAAAAGTGTGCTGATTTATTACCTGATTATTTTAGCTTTGTAAAGGGAGTTGTTGATAGTGAAGATCTATCTTTAAATATCTCTCGTGAAATTTTACAGAAATCTAGTAATTTAAGGGTGATTTCTAAATCTATTGAATCTAAGATAAGAAAAGAGCTTGAGGATATGCTTAAAAATGATAGAGAAAATTATGATATATTCTTTAAGGCTTTTGGTACACAGTTGAAATATGGTGTTTATAATAATTATGGTGCAGATAAGGATAAGCTAAAAGATTTCCTTCTTTTCTATTCTGCTAAAGAGGAAAAATTGATTACTTTAAAAGAATACATAGAGAATATGAAGGAAGGACAAGATAGTATTTATTTTGTTAGTGGAGAATCTATTAGTAAAGTTTCACGACTTCCACAAGTAGAACAGGTTCGTGAGAAAGAATATGATATTCTTTATTTAACAGAGTATGTAGATGAGTTTGCAGTGACTGCTTTGCAGGAATACGAGGGTAAAAAATTTATTAATGTAAGTAATGATAGTCTTGATCTTGAGAGTGAAGAAGAAAAGGAAAAGATCAAGAAAACCAATGAAGAAAATAAAGATCTTTTAGGTGCAATGAAAGAAATATTAAAAGATGTAAATGAAATAAAATTTACTTCAAAATTAAAAAATCATCCTGTATGTTTATCAACTAAGGGAGATGTTTCAATTGAAATGCAAAAGGTTTTTGAGGCTATGCCTAATGATATTCCTTTAAAAGCACAAACTGTTTTAGAGATTAATGAAAATCATAAGATTGCTACTAAACTTCGTGATTTATATCAAGAAGATAAGGATATTTTTGAAAAATATACAAAGATACTTTATAGTTCTGCTAAAATGATTGCAGGACTTACAGTAGAAGATCCAACAGAGATTAGTAATTTGATATGTGATGTTATTGCAGAATAATATCACTTTTTCCTATTTATGATAGGAAATAGAAAAGGAAAGGATTTATTTTATGAAAGTTTATTTAGATAATTTTGTTTTAGAGGAGTATAATGCTTCAAATTTGCAACATAGAGAGGTGATAGAAAGGTTAAATCAAGATAAAGAGAGTAAAAAATACTTAGGTGATCTTTTTTATGCTATACAGAAAAATAGTAAGAGAAGTGAAGAGGATATATCTAAACTAAATAAAACATTTATTTCTTACTACAATGAATATCCTATAGGGTATTTTGCTATTTATACTATTCATTCTGAATATCAAGTTAGCTGTGGACTTTTAGAAGAATATCGTAAGCAGTATTTAGCTTCTTTGTTATTAGAAGAAGCTAGTACATACTTTTTGTCAGAGTATATAGATATTAATGAGATTTTTGCTATTATTGATAAGGAAAATATAGCCAGTCAGAATTCTGCTTTGAGAGCTGGATATGAAAGGATAGAAGAGGAGAAATATAGTATAAAGAAGTAGTTATTTATAGTAGGATATTTTTAAAGTTAAAAGGGAATTATTATCAAATCAAATGTTAAGACAGAAAAAAATTTAAGTTAGAGGATACATTATTTTTTAGAATATATCTTAGGAAATTCATTTCTTTTCAATTGTGGTGATAGAGGAATTTCTTACATAAGAGAAAGATTATAATTTTTTTCTCAAGAAAAATAAGAACTCAAAAATCATAAAAATTCTTTTTTGTCAAATTAAGAGAATCACTGAATAATATTTAAAAATAAAATTGTCAATATTTATTTTTAGTGATAATATAATTTTAAGGAGGAGTATATTTTGAGATATCATAATTTAAGGTATGATGTATGGTTGTGTTTACTCTTGAGTGTCTTTACTGCCTTTGGTGTTAGTAAAATGGTAAGGAAGATATTGTCTCAAAAGTATGATGCATATGAAGCCTCTCATAAGGTCAGTAAAGATAGTATTGGTGGTATTGCGGGAGAAGAGATTTTTAAAGCACAAAATATAGAAGACTTATTTTCTCATGATAAATTTACAATTCTCTCTCCTGGTATTGAGTATAGAAATAAAGGTGCAGGATATTATAAAAATTTTTATATGTATCTTGTAGTGTTGCCCTCAGGTGAAAAAGTTGCCGCTCGAATCAATACAGAAAATGTAGTGAGTGATAATGAATCAATTTATTCAGGAACTTCCACTTTACCTGTTGGTCGTCTTATTAAAGAAGATTTAACAAAAGAAAAAACTTTTATGGAGCAGATTGAATATAACTATAAGTTAGATCGAACTGATTTTTATATTGATATGGTAGGAGAAGCTTCTGTTTTAAATGCAGATTCTTTTATTGAAGTTCCTACTTTATTTGTACAATTGTTAGTTATATTTTTTACTTTTCCTATATTTCATACTATAGGATCAAAAATTGGAATCTTTCCTTATTTCTTTGTACCAAAAAGTATAAAGAAATCGGATTGGGAGTAGAAGGAGTGTATTGTTATGAATGAAGAAAAAATTAAAAAAATTAATATTTTATATTTATTAGGATATATTTTTATTCCTATTTTGGTGTGTGCTATTTGTTTTTTAATAGGCATGATGTTTTTCCCTAAAGGATTAGGTGCTGTTATTTTCTTTTTAGGACCATCTGCATTATCTGTTTTGTGGTGGGCTTTTGGAGGAACTTTACTTTTTAAGTCTAAAACGAAAAAATTTGAACAGAAGCTTGATTCTTTAGATTTTAGTAGAGATTCTACTTTTTATGGAAAAGGCAAGGTCGTTATATTAGATATGAAAAAAGGACAAATTGGTCTTGTATTCTTTTGGAATCCTACAATGACGTATATTGTACCAGCAACGCGTGTTAAACAAGTTTGGGTAGATGATGGAAAATTTGGAAGTGGTTTTATGGAGGGAAGCAGTCGTGTAAGTTTTTTATTCACAATTGATGATGTAACTATACGAGTTGATACCTTTACTTCTAATCAACGTTTTCGAATGGACTCAGATTATATTTTAACAGGAATCTCTAAAGCAGATATGATGGTCAAAGCCATAAATGATGCAAAACAAAAGTCTAAATCTAGTGAGTAATTTTCGAAAAGTTAGATCTTTCTTTCATAAAGATTGGTGTAAGAAGTGTACCTTTCCATTAGAAGAGTGGAATAGACAGTTATTTATGTTACCAATAATAGTTGGCCATTATGTTTCACATAAAGAGGCCGATTATTATAGAAAAAATCTTGTGAAGGTGAATTCTAAAAAAGATATTCCTGTAGGATATTATGCATGTGGTATATATGTTTATCATTGTTCATTTTGTGGAAATAAGAGAGTAAAGTTGTCTATTTTTCTTCCTGTTAGAGGGGAAGAAAAACTAGAGGAAGTCCTTTATTTTGAAGAAGGAGAATTGGATTCTTTTTTAGAGAGAGTTTAATCGTTCTATTGGAGGTTGAAATGAATAAAAAAAGGATTATTATTTTATGGTTTGGATCTATATTTTCCATTGTTATTACCGTTTTTTTATGGTTTTGTATGAATGCGGTTAAACCAGAGTATGAAAAAGTAGAGGCTGTTGTTTTAAGTTCAAAAGTAGAACAAGTAGTGAATAGAAAAACAAAAACTAGAACGAATATTTATAGGGTTCAAGTAGAATATAAAGGTAAAAGCTATAATTTAGGTAATGTTCATAGTGCTAGTGGTTACTATAAAGGACGAAGAGTACAAGCTTATTTGTATCAAGAAAAGTTGTATGCTAATATTGAAGGGGTAAAGACTTCAACTCCTGTTGCTTATCTGTATTTTACTTTTTTATTTGGTAGTTTTGCTCTCTTTTTTATAACAGTGTGTCAAACTAGTCAATATTCTCAAAGTCAAAAAAAGTTAAAGTCTGTATAAATGATTATTGTTTAAATAGTCATTTTTCTTTTACTAAAATTTGTTTTTTTATCATAAAATGATAATGGTGATATATATGTATAAATATCTAAGGGAATATATTGATAAAGATGAGTTTCAACTTACCTTGTTGAAACATAGAGTTAATATTGTAAATTATGAGGAACTTTTACAGATTTCAGAAAAAGAAATTGTTCTTAAAAGTAGGGATGAAAAAATTATTATTACAGGAGATAAACTTGCTATTTCGAAACTTTTGGATTATGAAATTTTAATTATTGGAGAAATTTCTAATATAGAGGTTCTTTATGGATAAGTATAAATTACAAATAACAGGATCTTCTCTTAGGTATTTTTTTAATTATTTAATTCGAGAGAAAATTAAATTTTATTCTATAGATAAAACGAAAAATTCTCTTATTGTTGTTGTGAGTAAGGAAGACTATTTAAAAATTAAAAAGTTGAAAACAACTTGTACCATTCAGGTGTTAAATCGATTTGGTGTGATCAAGATTCATTATTTAGTTTATAAGTATCGTTATTTGTTACTTTTCTTTCTTTTGGGACTTTTTTTAATTTTATTTTGTTCAAGTATTATTTTTGAGGTGGAAGTTGTTCATTCTAAAGAGGAAATTCGTACATTACTTTCTAATGACTTGAGTTCTTATGGCATAAAGAAATTTAATTTTATTAAGTCTTATGAAGAAAAAGAAGAAATTAAGAAGAAAATTTTAGCTTTAGAAAAAGAAAAAATAGAATGGTTAGAAATTGATCGGGTGGGTCCGAAATATATTGTACATGTAGAGGAGAGAAAGAAAAGAAAAAAGGAGGAAAATGTTTTTCCTAGAGATATAATTGCTAAAAAAGATGCCATGATTTTGACAATAGAAGCTGAGGCAGGAGAGGTTGTAAAGAAAAAATATGATTATGTTAAGAAGGGGGATATGATTATTAGTGGAACAATAAAGAACAAAGAGGAAGAAATGAGCAAAATTCAAGCCTTAGGAACTATTTTTGGAGAAGTATGGTATAAGGTACAAGTAGAAATACCTAAAAAATATCATGAAGAGGTTCGAACAGGAAAGGAAAAGCGAGTACTTAGTTTGGTTTTATTGGATAAAAGTTTTTCTTTTACTTTTAACAAATTTAATCAATATGATGAAGAGAAAAATTATATTTTAAAACATTCTATTTTACCTATCGGGATCAGTCAGACAACGCGTTATGAAAAAAAAGTGACTGATAAGGAATATACTATTCATAATATTGATCAGAAAGCTCTTAGTTTCGCGAAAGAAAAGTTTAATAAAAAAGATATATTATTAGAAAAAGTTTTGAAAAAAACAGATAAAGATAGTAAAATAATAGTAGAGGTATTTTTAAAAGTGAGGGAAGATATTACAGATTACCGAAAAATTGAAGATTTAGAATTAAAAAAGGAGGAGATGAATGAGTAGTATTATTAGTGGAGTTTTATCATCTACTTGGCCTATGATACTTGTTAGTGTGGTGGTTGCAACTAGCCTTAGGCTTACGTATTTAGTTAAAAATCATATTCATTTTACATTTTATAAAGAGGTTTTTATGCTTGTTGCGATTGTTTATGTTTTAGAGCTTTTTCAAATTGTAACGAGTGGAGATGTTGTAAGTTGGTCTACCAATAATTTTATTCCTTTTCAGGAAATGTTTCGATATAGGATAGGAAGTCCTTTATTCATTAAGAATGTTATTGGTAATATTGTACTTTTTATGCCTTATGGATTTTTTATTGGTTTTTATTTAAAAGAAGATAAGGCGAGATTTATTTTACTTCTTACTTTACTTGTTTCTGTTACGATTGAATGTGTTCAAATGAGTATTGGAAGAGTTTTTGATGTGGATGATATCCTTTTAAATACATTGGGGGGATTTATAGGGGCTAAGGTATATATTCTTTTAGTAAAGCTTACCAATCATATACCTGCTTTTTTTAAAAGTGAGTTCTTTTTAAATATAGTTGCTTTTGTAGCTTTGTTAGGATTCTTTATTTTAATATAATAAATGTAGAAAAGTTGGAGAGAATATGAATAGAGTAGAAATTAATAATTTGTGTATAGAAGATATAGAAGAGTTGGATACAGTTCAAAGGGTTCTTTTATATGCTTTGGAAAAGGAAGGGTTTCATGATACTTGTTTTTCTATTATTTTAGTGGATGAAGAGTATATTCAGAGAATTAATAAAATGTATCGTAATATAGATCGAGTCACAGATGTGATTACTTTTGCACTTGATGATGAAAAGGAAGTATTAAATGCAAGTGAAGTTCATGTACTTGGTGATATTTATATTTGTCTTTCTAAAGCTCGGTCTCAGGCAAAGTGTTATGGTCATTCTTTTTTAAGGGAAATTTCCTTTTTAGCTGTACATGGTTTTTATCACTTGCTTGGGTATGATCATATGACAAAGGAAGAAGAAGAAGTTATGTTTAAAAAACAAGAGGAGGTTCTAGAGGAAAATGGAATCACTAGATAAGGTAAATAATAAAGGTAAGAAGTATAGAGGAGATAGGAAGGTTAGTTTAAAGAAAGTTTATATGAGTATGATTAATTCTCTTGTTGGTCTTCGTAAAAGTTATAGTACAGAGCAGAGTCTTTCTATCCACTTTGGAATGAGTATTTTGGTTCTTGGGTTAGGTATTTTTTTTAAAATTAATCGTTATGAATGGATATTTTCAATTTTGCTTATGGGACTTATTGTTTGTATTGAGCTTTTAAATACAGCGATTGAGGCAAATGTTGATCTTGCAACAGATAAGGTTCATCCTTTGGCTCGTAATGCAAAAGATATTGGTAGTGCAGCAACTTTTATGATGAGTATGTTTGCGCTTATTGGAGAGATTTTATTATTTTATCCTTATATTTTAGAATTATTTAGATAATAGGAAGTGGTAGTTATGGAAGAAAAATTAGATATTTTATTAGAAAGAAGCAAAAGTCTTTATTTTCATTATCCAGTTGCAGCGATTCTTGAATGCTATGATGGGACTTTATTTTATGGTGTAAATGTTGAGACGTCCTCTCCAGCAGCAGGTGTCTGTGCTGAGAGAAATGCTCTTTTTAGCGCAATAAGTCAAGGGTATACAAGAGACGATTTTAAGAGTATTCATCTAAAAGCAAAAAGCAATAAGGAAGTTTATCCTTGTTTTATATGTAGACAAGCATTAGTTGACTATTGTAAGCAGGATTTAGAGATTATCATTTATTATGAGGGAAAATTGAAACAGGTTTTGCTTCATGAAATTAGTCCTTTTGCTTTTTGTGATGCAGATTTGAGTTGAAAGTAAAGTGAGGTGTTTATTTTGAAAGTAGGATATGTAAGTTTAGTTGGTCGCCCAAATGTTGGTAAGAGTACTTTAATGAATGCGTTATTAAATGTAAAGCTTGCTATTACAAGTGATAAAGTAGGTACGACTCGAAATATTATTAACGGAATTTATAATGATATGGATAGTCAAATTATTTTTGTAGATACGCCTGGTATTCATAAGCCACTTAACAAGTTAGATGCTATGCTTAATAGAAAGAGTTATTCCAATACTGAAGGTGTTGATATTCTTTTATTTTTGGTGGATGCAACGAAAGAGTTTGGAAAAGGTGATCAATTTGTACTTAATCAGATCAAAGATGAGAATATTCCTGTTTTTTTAATTCTGAATAAAATTGATAAATTGAAGCACGATCAACTTATTGCAATTATTGATTCAATGAAAGAAATTTATCCTTTTGCCGAGATTATTCCTGTTTCTGCTTTTAAGGGCAAAAATTTGGAAGAATTAAAAAAAGTTTTAAAATCTTACTTACCCGATGGAGAAAGAATATTTGATGAAGAAAGTCTTACCAATGTTTCTTCTAGATTTATTGCAAGTGAGGTGGTTAGGGAGAAACTTTTAATGCTTACTCATAGTGAGATTCCACATGCGATTACTTGTTATACAGAAAGTTTTAAAGAGAAAAAAGATCTTATTTGTATACAAGTTTTGGTTGTTGTAGAAAGGGAAAACTTAAAGAAGATTGTTATTGGAAAGAAGGGTGCTCTTTTAAAGGAGGTTGGAGTTCTTGCAAGAGAGGATTTGGAAAAATTTTTTGGTAAAAAGGTTTTTTTGGAAACTTATGTTAAAACAATTAAGAACTGGCGTGATAGTGAGAAAAATTTAATAGAATTGGGTTTAGGAGAGGATGAATAATTTTTTTTGAATATTACCATTATATAACTAGAGGTGATAAAATGGGTGATTTATCGTGGAAGTTATTTAAAGAAACTGGTGATATAAAATATTATCTTTTCTACCTAAAGATAAAAGGTGAAGAGAATGCGGACAAAAATTAAGTGTGTTGAGGGAATTATACTTAGTGAAGTTAATTATAGTGAGTCAAGTAAAATCTTAAATATTTTAACAAGAGAGTATGGTCTTATTGGGGTTTTATCTCGAGGATGTCGAAATATAAAAAGTAAATTAAGAAGTGTAAGTAGAAATCTTATTTATGCGTCTTTTCATATTTATTATAAAGAGGAAGGGCTTTCTACTTTAATTAGTGTAGATTTACTGTCTAGTTATAATCATATTATTATGTATTTGAATAAGATTACCTATGCTACTTATATTTTAGAACTTGTTAAGCAAGTTTCTATGCAAAGTGATGAAGAGGAGATTTTTTCTATACTAAAAGCTTCCCTTCAAAAAATAGATGAGGGGTTTGATGAAGCTATTCTTACAAATATTGTAGAGTTAAAATGCCTTAATTATTTGGGTATTAGACCTAGTATTGATTGTTGTGCTTTATGTGGAGGACATACAGATATCTTAACATTGAGTAGTGATGTAGGCGGTCTTCTATGTAAAAATTGTCGAACCAATGAATTTTTAGTTAAAGAAATTACTCTTACACTTATTCGAATGTTCTATTATGTAGATATTGATAAAATTACAAAACTATCTATAAAAAGTGAAAATGTAGTGGAGGTTAACAGATTTTTACAGGAATATTATGAGAAATATACGGGAATTTATTTGAAAAGTAAAAAAATGTTAGAAAAAGTTACAAAATTAGTAGAAAGTTAAGCTTATATGTGTTAATATTAGTATAGAGAGTATAGAAGATAGGTGATATTTTTTATGAAAGATAAATTTAGTTTGGATCATTTAAAAAAGGAAGAAAAAAAGCAAGTAATGTCTTTACTTTTGGTTATCTGTTTAGTTGGAATTGTTTTATTAGGTACTAGTTATGCTTGGTTATCTGTAACTAAAGAGGGCGAAAATCATGTAGGAATTACTGCTGGAACACTTAATTTGGAGTTTGATGATAATGGTAGTGATGTGATTACATTAGCAGGAAGTTTACCTAAAAGTGATAGTGAAGCTATTGTAGGTGATTCTTATAATTTTAAAATAACCAATACAGGTAATATTCCATCTAATTATACTATTTATATGGATGATGTAGAACTTTCTGGTGGAGAAGCTCGAATTGATGATAAATATATTAAGTATAGTTTAACTAAAAATGATGAAGAGGCTCATTCTTCCTTATTGTCTGCTATTACTCCAGATGAAAATATGGCTAAGCAGATTGCCTTTTCTTCATTAAAAGAGGGAGAAAGTGATTCTTATTCTTTAAGAATATGGTTAGATGAAGAGAGTTTTAATTCGTCTGCTGCAGGGAAAACTTTAAAGAAGACATTAAGAATAGAAGCTACTCAATAAGGATATTTTGAAATCCTTTTTTTGTTGAATAATTTATAATTTGCAATATTATATTTTTAATTATAAAGATACAGAATGAGAAGTCCTTTTTGGTATTTTTTCTTTTCCTTAAAACATAATTTTGATATAATAATCTCAGGTGAGGATTAGGCTATGAAAGATTTTAAGGAAAAGTTATCTCTTGTACCAACAAAACCAGGTAGTTATCAAATGAAGGATAAAGATGGGATTATTATTTATGTTGGGAAAGCTAAAAATTTACAAAGAAGACTTAGAAGTTATTTTACTCGAACAGTTACTGGAAAGACGAAGATGCTTGTTGAAAATATAGATGATTTTGAATATATTGTTACTTCTTCTGAACTGGAGTCTTTAATTCTTGAGATTACTTTGATTAAAAAATATAATCCTAAATACAATATTTTATTAAAAGATGATAAAACTTATCCATATATTGAATTGACTCATGAAAAATATCCTAGACTTCGTGTTGTTCGACATGTAAAAAGAAAGAAAAATAAAAATCATTTGTATGGACCCTATCCAAATGTTACAGCTGCTCGTAAGACTGTTAATATGATTAATCGCATTTATCCCTTAAGAAAATGTGAGCATTTAAAGAAAGAGGCTTGTCTTTATTATCATATTCATGAGTGCCTAGGGTATTGTATTAAAGAAATAGAAGAAGATGAAGTAGATAGGATTTATAATGAAATTTTATCCTTTTTAAAAGGAAATACCACTTTTATTGAAGAAAAGATTCGAAGTGAGATGGAAAAAGCCAGTAGTAGTTTAAATTATGAAAGAGCCTTAGAGTTAAAAAATATGCTTGATGATATTCATACGACACTTCGAAAGCAAAAGATTGATTTGAATAAGAATTTAACTTTTGACTTGATTCATTATTACTATAATCATAACTATTTATCTATACAGATCTTTTTTATTCGAGATGGACTTTTATTCGGAAGAGATAAAGATATTTTTAAGACCTTAGAAGAGCCTGGAGAAGAGTTAATGGAGTTTATTATTAAGTATTATGAAAAGACTGGATTATTACCTAAACAGCTTTATGTACCTGATGTAGTGGATACAGAACTTCTTTCTGCATATTTGAATATTAAAGTTGCTACACCTTATCGTGGTAAAATTAAGAGTCTTTTTGATTTAGCAGAGGAAAATGCTAAAGAAAATCTCTCTGAAAAAGAGGAAATATTAGAAAAAGATGAATCTTCTAGATTAGGAGCTTTAAAAGAGCTTGCTTCCTTATTACATCTTGATAAAATAAGTAGGATTGAGTCTTTTGATAATTCTCATTTGTTTGGAACCTATTATGTAGGTGGTATGGTTGTTTTTGATGACTTTCTTCCTAATAAAGACTTATATCGTAAATATAAGATTACAACTGATGTAAAAGATGATATTGGTGCTATGAGAGAAGTTCTTTATAGAAGATATTATAAAGTTTTGATGGAAGAGAGTTATAAACCAGATTTAATTGTTCTGGATGGAGGAGCCTCTCAAATTACAGCTTGTAGTGAAATTCTCCTCTCCCTAGGTTTATCTATTCCTGTAGTAGGTCTTGTCAAGGATTCTAAACATAGAACTCATCATTTATTAAATGAAAATTTAGAAAGTATTGAGATACGTGCTAGTAGTGATTTATTTTTGTATTTATCAAAGATTCAAGAAGAAGTGCATCGTTTTGCTATTACTTATCATAAAAATATTCGAAGTAAAGGGATGCTTGTTAGTACTTTATCTATGGTTGAAGGGATTGGTGAGGTACGTAGAAAGGAATTATTAAAGAAATTTGGTTCTCTTAAGAAGATGAAAGAGGCTACAGTAGAAGAGCTTATACAAGTAGTTGGAAAAGATGTGGCTGAAAATTTATATTTATTTTTACAAGATATGGATAAAAAGAGTGAAGAGGAATTGGAGGATGAGGAAGATGAATAAAAAAGGTTTTTCATTGGTGGAGTTACTTGCTGTAATTGCTATTATGGGGATACTTAGTGGTATTTGTATTTTAGCTGTTACCAGATATATCAGTAATTCTAAGAAAAAAACTTATAAAAATTTTGAGGAGAATTTAAGGGGAGCTGCTGTAAACTATTTATCTAGTCATACAGAACTGAGTACTGTTAATGGGGGAGTTACTCTTACTTATTCTACTTTGGTTGAAGGTCAATATTTAGAGGAGTTAAAAGATCCAGGAAATCAATCAAAAAAATGTGATGCTAGTTATGTTAAAGTAACAGGAACAAGGGATAGTGCTACATCCTATAATATTTCTTTTACTTATAAAGTATGTTTAATTTGTCCTAGTTATAAAAGTCCTGGTTGTTAGTTTAGAAGTGAGGTTATTATGAGTAAGATAAAGGTAATGGATGAAGTTCTTGCCAATAAGATTGCGGCAGGAGAGGTCGTTGAAAAGATAATGAATGTGGTCAAAGAATTAGTAGAAAATTCAATTGATGCTTCTAGTGATGAAATTACAATTGAGTTAGTTGATTCTGGTACAAAAATGATAAAGGTAAGTGACAATGGAATTGGAATGGATAAGGAAGATGCTATTCTTGCTTTTTCACGTCATGCTACGAGTAAACTTTCTTCTCTAAGTGATTTATTTGCGATTTCTTCTTTAGGGTTTAGAGGAGAGGCTTTGCCCTCTATTGCTTCTGTATCAAAAGTAGTGTTAAAAACTGCAAATGAGAGTCGTGGAACTCTTATAAAAATAGAAGGTGGGCATATAGAAGAGGTTTTGTCATCTGATTTGCAGAAAGGAACGGATATTACTGTAAGTAGTCTTTTTTATAATACGCCTGTTCGATTAAAATATTTAAAGAGTTTGCATGTAGAACTTGCTTATATCACTGATTATATATCAAAAATGGCACTTTCTTATCCTAGTATTAAGTTTACTTTAATCAATAATGATAAGGTTTTGCTTCATACAGATGGTAGAGGGAATCTATTAAAAGTTATTTATGAGATATATGGTGCAGAAGTTTCTAAAAAGATGGTTTCTGTTGATTTTGAAAATGATGATTATAGGATTAGTGGATATATTTCTTATCCAGAAATGGCTCGTTCTAATCGTAATAGTATTACTTTACTTGTAAATGGGAGAGTGATTCGAAATCATGAATTGCTTAAAACTATTACAGATTGTTATCATACTTATATACCTGCTACACGTTTTCCTATTGTTGTTTTAAATATTTTAGTTGATCCAATTTTAGTTGATGTAAATATTCATCCTACTAAGATGGATGTTAAGTTCTCAAAATTGGATGTTTTAAAAGAACTTATTTTAGCCACTATTCAGGCTGAAATAAAAAAACTTTTACTTATTCCTTCTGCTGTAACTCGTGAGAAGGAATCTGTTCTTGAGGTGCAACCTTATATATATAAAGAAGATGATGCTCTTATTCAGGATCTTTCTACACTTTTTTTGGAAAACAAGGTAGAGGATACTGATACTTATGAAATACAAGAATCTAATACGGTTTATGATGCAAATCTTTCAGAACATTTAGAGAAAGAACAAGTTCAATTCTCTTCTCGTGATACACATCCATCTTATAAAATAAAAAAAATGATTCCTCGTGGTATTGTCTATGAAACCTATATTATTGCAGAAAATGAAGATGGTATGTATATCATTGATCAACATGCTGCAGCAGAGCGTATTAATTATGAGAAATGTTTAAAGGAATTATTACATACAGATATTAAAAGGATACCTTTGCTTGTCCCTCTTTCCCTTGAGTTTCCTACACATGAGTTTATTATGATTAAAAGTAATTTGGATTTGTTACGAAGTATTGGTTTTGATTTAGATGAGTTTGGTATCAATACATTTGTTATTCGTAGTCATCCTCCTTTTATTAAAGAAAAAGATATGAAAGAAGATATTGTAAAGATTTTTCAAATTGTGGCTGAAAAAGAATATTTTGAGAAAGATAAATTTCTTCATTATACAGCGGCTACCATGGCTTGTAGGATGTCTATTAAGGGAAATGATTATATTCATTTGGATGAAGCTTCTTATTTATTGGATGCTTTGAGTCAATGTGATAATCCTTTTAATTGTCCACATGGAAGACCTACTATTATTACTTATACAAAATATGATTTAGAGAAAATGTTTAAGCGAGTTATGAGTTAATTTGTGAAAAATAAAAAGTAAATATTTAGCTATTTACTTCTACTAATTCGCTATATGTTGCATAGTCAAAATTGTGTTCTTGTTTTTCTATTTCTAATAGTTTATTTGTGTTGATTAAAAAGAAATCTTCTTCTATTAGATTTGTACCATCTTGTGTAACAGGATCATCCCAAGTAAGATCTAAATGATACCATTTATCTTCTATTTTTACAGCATTCCAAACATGGTTTTCTGATGATACTTTATAATTTGGAAGTTGCATTTCTGTTAAGAAAAGTGCCATACTATCTGTATAGCCTCCACATAAGGCATGTCCTTGAAATAGGGCTCCATAGGCTGTATCTGATTTATATTTGATAATATTTTTATCACTTCTGTCAGAGTCATAAACTGCATGATCAATAATATAATCATGGTATTTTTTGATTTGTTCTATAGTTGATAATGTATCATCTTTTAACTCTTTTTGTATCTCTTTTATTTTTGCATTTATTTTAGTTCTATCTTCTTCTGTATAAGTTTTGTAAGCTTTTATTGTAATTTTTCCTGTGTTATCATAAGTTGTTTCGATATGTTTAAATCCATTAAAGGGATGAACAAAGTTGTTGATGTTTGAAAGGGTAATTTGATCATTTGCTAAGTATTTTACATCATTAATACAACCTTGATATGTGTCAGGACAGTAGAAGGTGAAACTACTTTTACCTGCATTGATTACTGTATAATAAATATTATATAAATCCTGTACATTTTTTGGTGAAAAGTCATTTGTTGTTTGAACAAAATTGAAATTATAATCTCTATAATAACTGTTTTTGTTTGATAAGGTAACAATTGTTTTTGTATCTGTTTTGTTCCTATTAAAATGTTCCTTGTAGACCTTAACAAACTCTTCTTTATATAACCAAGTTATGCCAAGGAGAATACATAGGATACCTGCCATTATAAATTTCTTCATCTTTATCACCTTATTCTTATATTTTCTATTATTAGTATACTATATATTTTTAAGATTCACTAATTAAAAATGTTAAATATGTAAACAAATGTGTAAAGATGGAAAACATTGTAGGAATTTATGTTAAATATTTCTACAAAAAAAGAATAATCCTTCTATGATTATTCTATTCCATTATTCATTTTTGTTAAGTTACTCTTTAAGCGAGCTGCTTTATTTCTGTGAACAAGACCTGCATTTTTTGCTTTATCAATTCTTTGCATTGCAATATTTAAGTTGTTGCTTGCTTCTTCATGATTTCCAGCCTTAACACTTTTTTCGAATTTTTTAATAGCAGTTTTCATACTAGAAGTTATATATGTATTTACAACTTCTTTCTTTTTATTGCTGCGTACACGTTTTTTTGCACTTTTAATATTTGGCATTTTTTCACCTCACTTTGTAAACAAGTTCATTTTATCAAATATTTTTTTAAAATGCAAATAAAATACGTAAATTTTATTCATACTAAGATTAGGTGATTGAAATGAGAGAGAAAGATTTAAGTTTATTTGATGTTCGTACTGATTTAATTCTTGATGACACAATTGATGAAAACACTTTGCAACTTATGAATTACAAAAGAAGGGATATTAATAAAGAGGTTGTGGTAGAAGAGTTTTTTATTGATAAAGATAAAAAGCTGGATTATCATCGGGCACCAGGGTATTATAAAAGTGTTTCCTTTAAAGATATTACAGATAGTACCAATTTTAAGGTTGTAGAGGAGGCCTTTACAGATGAGCTTCTCTCCTTATTTAAGGATATGGAAATTGATGATGAGATGTCTTGTTTGGTTATTGGTCTTGGAAATTATAAGTCTACTCCTGATGCTTTAGGACCCAAGGTGGCTCAAAAGATTATTGTAACTCATCATTTGTTGTCTTTTGGTTCTTTAGAAGAAGGGTATCGTGATACTTTTAGTTTGGTGCCTGGAGTGACAGGGAGTACAGGTATTGAGACACATGCTATTATTCTAGGTGTATTAGAACAGATAAAACCTGATTTTGTGATTGTTGTTGATGCCTTAAAAACGACAAAAACTTCTCGAATGAATCAAATTATTCAAATTAGTAATAGTGGCATTGCACCTGGTAGTGGTGTAGGGAATAATCGTGTTTTATTGTCTCAAGAGAGTCTTTCTATTCCTATTATTTCTATAGGTGTACCTACTATTATTGATTCTGTTACTATTGTTATGGATACTCTTTCTTATATTATGAAAAAAATTGGTTATGAAAAGGAGAATATGAATCATTCTTTAAATAAAATGAAAATATCCCGTGATTATGAATATTATAATGGAACTTTAACTGATGATGAGAAAAATAAAATACTTGGTCTTGTTGGTACATTAGATGATTCGAGCTTGAGGCAATTTATTTTAGAAGTTTTGAATCCATTAGATTATAATTTTATGGTTACACCTAAAGAAATTGATTTTTTAATTGATCGAATGGCTTTTTTACTCAGTCAAGGAATTAATAAAGCTCTTCATAAAATAAAACGACAAAATTAAACAGCACTTACTTTTATAATAAGATAAAAGTAGGTGATTTTTTGAAGAAGATAAAATTAAAGAACACAACCAAAATGCATAAAAAAAGAAAAATTTTTCTCTTTCTTTTTCTGTTTTTTTCTGTTATTAGTATTACTTTTCATTTCTTATTAGGAAAGAATTTAAATATAAATAATGAAGTTTTGCTTGATTATCTTCTAAAAGAGTCAAATTATACATATAATGATACAAAACATGTAGAAGATTCTTTTCAAAAGTTACGTAAAAATTTCTCTGTTATTCAGTTAATTAATTTTAATTATCATTTTTTAAAGAGATATCAAGAGGAGAAAAAAAATGTAAAGTCTAAAGAAATAGTTGCTACGAATAAAAATGAACAGGAAGAGTTTGAGCCACTTATCTATATTTATAATTCTCATCAAACAGAAGAATATAAAGAGGTAGATGGTATTTATTCTATTAAACCTACTGTTACCATTAATAATTATATTATGAAAGATATTTTTGAAGAGAATGGTCTTAAGACTTTAGTAGAGGAGAGGAGTATACGAGATGTACTTACTTTAAATAATTGGAATTATGCAGCGAGTTATCGTGCAAGTCGTGTATTTTTGGAGGATGTAAGAAAGAACTATCAAACTCTTAATTATTTTATTGATGTACATCGAGATTCCCTTAATTATGATAAAACTACTATTACCATTGATGGGAAAAATTATGCAAAAGTTATTTTTTTAATTGGACTTGAAAATCCTAATTATGGAAAAAACTTAGAATTTACTACCTCTATTAATAATAAAATTGAAGAACGATATCCTGGTTTGAGTAAAGGAATTTATCAGAAGGGAGGGGAAGGTGTGAATGGAGTTTATAATCAAGATTTTTCTTCTAATAGTTTATTAATTGAGATTGGTGGTGTGGATAATCGTATAGAGGAAGTGATGAATACAACTGTTCTTCTTTCTAATATTATTAGTGAGGTGATTAAAGGTCATGAAGTCTAAGCATGTTGTGCGTTTTACGCTTCTTGTTTTATTTTTACTCTTTGTAGGACTTTATATTACTCAAGCTTTAGGTTATTATGAATTTACCAATGCAAAAAAGACAACTCTTACAAACTCTGCTATTGAAAAGTTTGAAAAAGATGTCAAAGAAGGGAAGGCACTTGATGTAAAGAACTATGTGGAGGAAGAAAAACAATATAATAATTTATTATCTCGTGTTTCTCTTTCTGTATCTAATGCCATTGAAAAGTCTTTTTCCTTTGTTATGAATACTCTTTTTAATGAACTTGCTAAAGCTACAAACTAAGCTTTTTCTTTTTTTTCTAAACCTTGTTTTATCAATGTAATCATTTTTTCTTTCATTTCTTCATCTGCTTCTTCATATATAAGTGAGAAAAATACACCTAGACCAGGCAGAAGTTCTTCATCTTCAAGAGAACTTACTGTTTCTTTTACTGCATTTTTTATTTCTTCTAAACTATCATTTTTAAAGTTTTCAATGATATGACTTCTTATACTAATATTATCCATAAAATCACTCTCCCATTTCTAGTATGCACTTTTCTAAAAAAACTATACACAAAATAGAGATTCTGTTTTATAATAGTAGTGAGGTATTATATGAAGAAGAGAATTAAGTATTTAATTGTTGTATTGTTCTTATTCCTGTTTGTTTGTGTAACAGTAGATGCTTTATTTCATGCAAAAGAAAAGAAAGAAAAGGAACTTGCTATGGAAAAGGATAAGATTGATAAAAATAAAGATTATTCTATTACTCGCGTAAACAATAAATATACAGTTAAAAGTGATAAACTAAAAGATAAAAAACTTGTTAATATTTTTTATGATGATGTGAATGTTTATCTTTATTATGATGGAGATCATTGTGCTACGTTGTTAAAATATAATATAGAAAAAAAGAAAGTTGTTATTTTATATGAAAACAGTGAGGAAATCCATGGTGGATTTACAAAGATTGGTAAATATTATCGGTTAGGGAATCACCTTTTTGATAAAAAGTTTAAAAAGATTAGGGAGTATCCTAAGATAGAAGAGGGAGAGTTTATTTTCCCTAGTTTAGATAAAGTTTTATTTCAAACAGATACAGGTATTTCTTTAAAAGATTTAAAAAGTGGAGAGGAGGAAGAGGTTCTTACTCATACAGATGGTTATACTTATTCTATCTATAGTATAAAGAGTGATGGGAAATATCTTTTATTTGTTAGAGAAAAGGAAGATAAAAAGGATCTTATTGTTTTATCTAATGATTTTAAGATTATTAATACTTTTCCGATGGGGGAGGATGTAGGGAAAAGTATTGATTATTTTCTTCTTGATGGAGTTCCTTATCTTTTGTATAAAGAAGAGAAAGACGAGAAGATTACTTATAAAATTCAAGATACTAAAACAAAAGATATTGTTTATAAATCTATAAAAGACTATGAGAATTATATTTTTAGTAATACA
>JAAWCL010000216.1 GCA_022793235.1 Bacilli bacterium
CAAGCTTCGCAATGCGCCCACAAAATTGATGAAAGATTTGGAATATGGCAAGGGATATGAATATGCACACGATACAGAGGAAAAACTGACTCATATGATGTGTATGCCAGAGTCTTTAAGTCAGAGGGAGTATTATCATCCTACGGTACAGGGGGAGGAAAAGGAGATAGGGGAAAGATTAAAGAGGATTAAAGAGTGGAAGAAGTAAAGAGGTGCTTACATGGGAATGTTTTTGAATTCCAGGACTCCATATGAGGCATATAGAAGGGCTGCTTTGGCAAAATATTTTGTAGATAAATCAGAATTACTTGCAGAACTGATTCCTGCATTGGGGATGCCGGAACGTTTCTTCTGCATTACCAGACCGCGCCGCTTTGGGAAAAGCATCATGGCGAATATGGTGGGTGCTTTTTTCGGTAAGGCGGCAGAAGCGAATGAGGTATTTGAGAAACTAAAGATTGCGTCCAAGGAGGTCAGCAGGAAATTAAATGATGCAGGGTGTGGAGATTACAAGAATTATCTGAATCAGTATCATGTGGTCTATATTGATTTCAGCGTAGAGCCGCGGGATTGTAATTCATACAGGCAATATATAGACCGTATTCAAGATGGATTGAATCGTGATCTGGCAGAAGCTTATCCAGAGTACGGTATTGATTCAAGCTGTGCCTCATGGGATATACTGGCAGCGATATTTCAGAAAACAGGCGATAAGTTTATTTTTGTAATTGATGAATGGGATGCCTTGTTTCAATTGTCATATGTTACGGAAGAAGAAAAGCAGAGCTATTTACGATTTTTACGCTCTCTGCTAAAGGGACAAGTATATGTAGAGTTGGCGTATATGACGGGGATTCTCCCTATTGCGAAATATTCGGACGGTTCTGAGATTAATATGTTTTTAGAATATAATATGGCGACATCAGAGCGTTTCAGCGAGTATTTTGGATTTTTGGCTTCAGAAGTGGATGAGATTTTTGCGGTTTATCAGAAAACAGTGAGAAATGTAAAGATTTCCCGTGAGGACTTGACGGGGTGGTATGACGGTTATCATACTGCGGCGGGCGGCAGAATCTATAATCCGCGCTCGATTGTATGCGCCCTGACGGACAATCAGCTCAGGAATTACTGGACGAGTTCGGGAACCTACGACTCTATATTTGGGTATATCAAGGATAATGTAGACGACATGCAGGAGGATTTGGCACTTTTATTTGCGGGAGAGGCGATTTCGGCTGATATTCAGGAGTATGCTGCAACCTCCATGCAGCTTTCGACAAAGGATGAAATATATTCTGCTATGGTAGTTTATGGGCTGCTCACATATGACGACGGATGTGTATCTATACCGAACAGGGAGTTGATGGAGAGCTATGCCGCAATGATTCTTGAGTTAAAAGTGGACAGTACGCCGGAAGCGGCAATACAACAGATAAAGGATAAGAAATACTCGTTTCGTTTCAGCGGAAAAATTGGTGAGAAACCTAAATATACAGGAAGAATTCTTGCAGTTGGAATCAGCTACGGCAAGAAAACCAAAGAGCATGTCTGTAAGGTAGAGGAATTGTAAAGAAAAGGTAAGGATAAGTAATGGAGGAAAAGAATTCATTTGAAAAAATATATGACGTAATCCGCCAGATTCCTGAAGGGAAGGTGGCGTCCTACGGCCAGATTGCGGCGCTTGCGGGCAACCGCCGCTGGGCGCGGGTGGTGGGTTATGCCCTTCATGCGGCGCCCTGTAACAGCGACCTTCCCTGCCATCGGGTGGTGACGAAGGAGGGGAGGATGTCCTGCGCCTTTGGCAGCGGGAAATGCAACCGCCAGACAGAGCTTCTTAAGGCGGAAGGGGTAAAGTTTGTGGATGGGTGCGTGGATATGAAGGTATACCAATGGAATAAGACGGTTTTCTAAGCATATGAAAAGGCTGTCAGGAAACCATATTCCCAATTCAGTTATGTGAAAATGGTGTTTCCTGGCAGCCTGATAAGTTTATGCTACGGTATTACGAATATGGTGGTGGCCAGTGTTGCCAGTTCTGAATTCGCGTCTCCTGCGCTTAGCATAGAAGA
>JAAWCL010000068.1 GCA_022793235.1 Bacilli bacterium
AATACAAGATAGTAAAAAATTCATAAAGATATTAACAGAAGAAAAGGTTGATTTAACAAAAAAGATTAAAAATATAGATAGTATCAATTATAAAAAATTAAAAAAAGAAGGAATAAAATGCTTAGTATTTGATTTAGATAATACTTTAGCATTACTGGACGAAATAACACCCTCAGAAAAGTTGATAAACACAATTGTAGCCTTAAAAGAAGAATTCGATGTCTTTATTGTTACGAATAGTCCAAAAAAAAGAACAGAACCTTATAAAAAACTATTAGATATTGAAATTATAAGCTTTGCTTTAAAGCCTCTTACTAAGTCCCTAAGAAAAATAAAAAGAAAATACAAATACAAAAAAGAAGAAATGATTATGATTGGAGATCAGTTTATGACAGATATCTTATCAGGAAGAAATTTCGGAATAAAAACAATATTAGTCGATCCTCTAGCCGAAAAAGACTTGAAAATTACTAAAATAAATAGGATAATAGAAAATAGATTCTTAAGGAGATACCTAAAAAAAGGTTTATTTGAAAGAGGGAAATATTATGAGTAAAAAGTGTCTTGGATGTGGAGTTGTATTACAAGACTCAAACATTACAAATGAAGGATATACAACAAGTATTGAAAATGATATTTGTATGCGGTGTTTTAGACTAAAAAATTATGGGGAATACCAGATGGTAACCAAATCAAATGAAGAATACGAAAGTATTTTAAAAGAAATTAGTAAAACAAAAGATTTAGTTATATATGTAACAGATATTCTAAATATAGAAGAAGATTTTAATACTATAAAAGAAAATTTTCAAAATAATTTAATGCTAGTAATAAACAAAAAAGATGTGATACCAAGAAGCGTAAAAGATGAAAAAATTATTCATTATTTTAAGGAAAAATATCCATTTTTTAATGATGTAATTATTATAAGTAGCAATAAAAATTACAATATAGATTATTTACTAAAAAGAATAAAATATTTTCAAACAACAAAAACAGTATATGTGATAGGCCATACAAATGCGGGCAAATCAACATTAATTAATAAACTAATAAAGAATTATTCAGAAAATGTACAAGAATTAACTATGTCTCCTTTACCATCTACTACACTAAGTACAATAAAAATAGAAATAAATGAATATTTAACTATTATTGATACACCTGGGCTAATTGATAAAACATCTATTACAAACTATGTAGAAAAAGAAAGCTTAAAAAAGATAAGTCCAAAAAAGGAAATAAAACCAAAAACATACCAATTAAAAAAAGGACAATCTTTATTAATAGAAGATTTGTTTCGACTAGACTATATAGAAGGGGAAAAGAACAGCTTCACCCTTTATATATCAAATGATTTAAAAGTAAAAAGAATAATAAAAGATAGACACAATAATTTACATGACTTGTATAAAACAACATACAATTTACCATTTAATCAAGATTTAGTAATAAAAGGTCTAGGGTTTATTAAAATAACAGGAAGAGGAGTAATAGATGTTTATATTGATAAAAAGATAAAAACATTTTTAAGAAAGAATTTAATCTAAAGATAAAAAGAAAAATAGATCAAGTGGCTTATCTGTAAAATATAAGAATAAATAAAAAAGAATCAAAATAAGAGTAATACTAATATATTTAGATTTATTTGATGCTTTTTTCATTTTTGAAACAATCATCTCAGTTAGAAAAATACTAAAGAATAACAAAAAAATTAAAAGATAAAAAGAGATAGAATAGAACATCATAGGAAAAGTAAATAAGCTAAGGAACAGAATAAGGATAACACCTCGAATTAGACCCTTTTGATACTTATTATTTTCTCGTTGAAACAAAGAAAATAAAATACAAGCAGAAAAACAGACCTTTAAACTAGAAAACAAAGTATGAGTAGTAGGAAGAAATATACGCAAAACAGGAAAAGTTAAAAATTTAGAAAGAAAAGAAAGTAGAAGAGTAAGAAGAAAAATAAAAATAGAATTTAAAAAAATCCGTCTCATAAAAGTTCACCTATTAAGTTCTATGAAAAAAAAGAGTAATTATGAATAAAAAAGTAGAAATAAAGGAGAAAAAATGAATGGAGAAGATACAAAAACATTAATTCGTAGCAGAACAGATATAGTAGATATTATAGGTGAGAGAATTCCCCTTGAAAAAAAAGGAAAGAATTTTTTTGGCGTATGTCCATTCCACGATGATAGTAGTCCATCCCTTTGTGTTTCAAGAGAAAAGCAAATATATACTTGCTTTTCTTGTCATGCAACAGGAAATGTCTTCTCTTTTATGATGGACTATGAAAAGATGAATTTTGCAGAAGCTCTACATTATTTAGGCGAAAAAGTAGGTGTTGAAGTTGGTAAAATAAAAATCAAAAAAGAGAATAAAGAACTTCAAAAATACTATGATATCTACGACTTTTCAGTAAAATATTTTCAAAATAATTTAAAAGCAGAAGTAGGAGAAAAAGCAAGAGATTATTTACAAAAAAGAGGAATAGATGATGCAGTAATAAAAGAGTTTCAAATAGGTCTGTCTTTAAAAAAAATAGACGATTTAACAAAAATTTTAACAGTAAAAAAGTATGATTTAGTTGATTTAAATAAAATAGGGCTATCTAGCGAAAATCATGATATCTATAATGATCGAATTATGTTTCCTTTATACGATATTTTGGGAAAAGTAGTAGGTTTTTCTGGCAGAATTTATAGTGAAGGAAAAGAAAACAAGTATGTAAATACAAAAGAAACAGTCATCTTTAAAAAGGGAGAATGCTTATATCATTATCATATAGCAAAAGAAGAAGCTAGGATTAAGAAGTCAATTATTATAATGGAAGGTTTCATGGACATAATAAGAGCGAGTACAATTGGAATAAGAAATACAATAGCACTTATGGGTACAGCACTTACTAAAGAACAAATAAAATTAATTAAAAGAATTTCTAAAAATATAATTTTATGTCTGGATGGAGATGAGGCAGGAAAAAAAGCAGCTTACAATATAGGAAATACCTTTAAAGAAGAAGACATAGAAGTAAAAATAGTCACTTTACCAAACGAAGAGGATCCAGATAGTTTTATTCTAAAAGAAGGAAAAGATGCATTTATTTCTTATATTGAAAATGCCTTGAACTTCAATGATTATAAAATAAAAATAATGAAAGAAAAGGTAAATTTCAATAGTATAGAAGAAACAACCAACTATATAAATCGTGTAATTAATGAAATAAGCACTCTAGATGATGAAATAAGAACAGAAATAATTCTCAAAAGACTTGCAAAAGATTTTAATATAGGGTATAATACCTTGGAAAAAAAGTTTTTGAATAAGAAAAATGAAATGGATATTCAGAAACAAACACAGCAAAAGATAATTAAAAAGGTTGAGGTAGTACAAAAGAATAAGTATCAAAAAGCATTAGAACAAATAATTTATTTTATGTTAAATAATGATTGGGTAATTAACGAAGTGAAAAAAGAAAATCTTCTAGTTACAGATGAAATAGAAAGAACTTTAATTCATGAAATAAGTTATTACTATGAAATGACAGGAAAAATTTCTATTGCAGATATGATTACTTATTTGAGTGAGAAGGAAAAGCTTTTAAATTCATTAAAAAATATTATAAGTAATGACTATATGGATCAAGTAGAGAAAGAGACTTTATATTTGTACTTTAAAGTAATAAAAGAGGAAAATTTAAAAAAACAAATAAAAGTATTAGAAAGAAAGTTAAAAAATGAATTAGATCCAATTAAACAGGCCAAAATAGGAAATGAAATAAGAGCTTTACGAATAGGAGATAATAAAAATGGTTCAAGAAATTACGACATTTGAAGAAAGAAAAAATGATCTAATACAATTAGGAAAAAAAGAAGGATTTATTACTTATGAACAATTGGCAGATAAATTAAAAGGACTAGAAATAGATAGTGATACATTAGATGATTTATATAATAGCTTTATGGAAAATGGGATTGAAATTGTATCAGAAGATGGTAGTGATGAAGATGCCAGTGGAGATGTCACAAGTGAAAACATAGTAGAAGAATTAACTTTATCAAAAGATATAAAAATAAATGATCCAGTTAGAATGTATCTAAAAGAAATAGGACGCATTAATCTACTTACAAGTGATGAAGAATTTGAATATGCTAAGCGAGCAGTAGAAGGCGATGAAGAAGCAAAAAAAGCTCTAGCAGAATCAAATCTAAGACTGGTTGTTTCTATTGCAAAAAGGTATGTAGGTCGTGGGATGTTATTTCTTGATTTAATACAAGAAGGAAACATTGGACTAATGAAAGCAGTAGATAAATTTGATCCTACAAAAGGATATAAATTTTCAACCTATGCCACATGGTGGATAAGACAAGCTATAACAAGAGCAATAGCAGATCAAGCTCGTACAATAAGAGTGCCAGTTCATATGGTAGAAACAATCAATAAGTTAGCACGCATACAAAGACAACTCACACAAGAATTAAATAGGGAACCAACTGATGAAGAAATAGCTAAAAAATTAGGAATTTCAATTGATAAAGTACGTGAAGTCTATAAAATAAGTCAAGAACCTGTTTCGCTTGAAACACCTATAGGAGAAGAAGACGATTCACATTTAGGAGATTTTATAAAAGATGAAAGAACAATGGGACCAGAAGAATTTACAACACAAGAAATGCTTAAAGAAGAACTAGATGGTGTACTGCTTACATTGACTGAACGTGAAGAAAAAGTTTTACGCCTAAGATTTGGTCTTGATGATGGGCAATGTAGAACACTAGAAGAAGTGGGACAGATTTTTGGAGTAACAAGAGAGCGAATTAGACAAATCGAAGCAAAAGCTCTTAGAAAACTACGCCATCCATCTCGTTCTAGAAAACTAAAGGACTTTTTAACAGACTAATGAATATTGGTAGTAGATTAAAACAAGTAGGGGACTTAGTGAATAAGTCCTCTAGTGTTATGGATATAGGATGTGATCATGCTTACTTAGATATTTATTTAGCGGAAAAAAAAGAATTAAATTTAAAAAAAATAATAGCTAGCGACAACAAAGAAGGACCACTAAAACAAGCTAAAAGAAATATCAAAACATATAAAGTAGAGAAAAAAATAATTTTAAAATTAGGCGATGGACTCTCTCCCTATGAAAAAGATATAGATACAATTATCATATCAGGTATGGGCGGTAGAAATATGATAGGGATCTTTAAAGAACACCTAGAATATTTAAAACATATACAAACAATTATTCTATCACCTAATAACTATCAAATAGATATCAAAAAATTCTTAGTTAACAATGGATATTTTATTAAAGAAGAACATTTAGTAAAAGAAGGAAAATTCATCTATCAAGTCATAAAATTCGAAAAAGGAAAGGTAAAATATACGAAAAGAGAATATTTTTTTGGTCCATTATTGTTAAAAGAAAAAAATAATTTATTTATAGAATATTATGCAAGAGAGCTAAAATCAAGAGAGATACTATTTCCACTTTTACCACAAAACTATTATTTAAAAAAATGGAAAATGAAACGAGAAATAAAAATATTAAAAGAGGTGCTAAAGAAAGAGTAGCACTTTTTTTGTGAGAAAGAAGTATGTTATGATATTTATATAGCTTATAAAATACATTTTAGTAGGAGGGGATGAAATTGTTATTTAAAAATAAGAAAAAGTATAAGGATTTAGAAAATTTAAGTCTTGGTAGCATAGGAAAATTAAAAATAGAGGAAGATCTAGTACCACAAGGAATAAACTATGTAGCACCTTTTATATTAATAAGTTGCTATTCTACAGAAAAGAGAAAATCTAGAGTTCTATTTTTTGATGAAAACAGTATTCTTTGTAAAGAAATAGAACTAGAAAATAGAAGTCATGTAGGTGGTATAAGTTATGATAAAATACATAATTTACTATGGATATGTAATAGTAAGGGAAGAATTTCAAGTTATAAGTATCATGAATTTTTAAATGGAGATTTAAGTAGTAAAAAAGACTTTTTAGTAGCAGATAATTCATTAGGAGGAGGATTTTTAATAGAAGAAGAGAAATTTGTTTGTTCATATCTAACTTATTTTGATAATAAAGTTTATGTGGGGAGTTTCAATAAAAAGAAAAACGGGTTAGTAAAAGTATTTGATGTTATAAGAGAAAGTACAGGTATAGAACTAAAATACAGAAGTGAATTTAATGTACCAGAAAAAATACAAGGACTTACATTTTATAAACAAAATAAGGAAACATACATGCTTTTAAGTAAATCTTATACAAGAATAAAAGATAGTAGTATATTTATATATAAATATATAGAAAATAAAAATGATTATACAGAAAAGTCTTGTTCATTAACACTTCCTCCTATGCTAGAACAAATAGCATTAATAGAAGAAAATATAATTTTACTTTTTGAAAGTTTTGCTAAGAAATACAGTTATAATGCTAAAGTAGTAATAGATGATATTTTTGTCTTAAATACACAAAAAATATTAGAAAAATTTTTTTGATAAAAATAATAAAAATATATTGTCAAATTAATACTTTATTGATAAAATAGTACTTGTATTTATATGGCGTCATTGGTGAAGTGGTTAACACGCTAGTTTGTGGCACTAGTATGCAAGAGTTCGATTCTCTTATGGCGCCCCAT
>JAAWCL010000217.1 GCA_022793235.1 Bacilli bacterium
GCTTATTTCCGCAGCCCGCGGCAGGTGTGCGGGGAGGCGCTGCGGTGTGAAAGCATCGCGTTGCCGCTGGACACAGCGCCCGAAGAGCTTCACCGCCTGCGCGAAAGGGGCTTTTCCCGCATTCTGCTGGAACAGCCCAGAGCGTTTTTTGGGGCGGAGGACAGGGTAAAAGCCTTGATGGCCGCCAGAATAGAAGATGGGTTTCGGGAATTCACGGTGGGAAATTTGGGCGGCCTGTGGCTGGGGAAGGAGCTTGGAGCCACACTGCACGGATCTTTTTCCCTGAATATTTTTAATACCGCCGCACTGGAGCAGTTTCAAAGGCTTGGCCTTTCCTCGGCGGAGCTTTCCTTTGAGCTCACCGGCAGAGAGGCTTCCGCCCTGAGCGGAACGCTGCCGAGAGGCGTGATGGTTTACGGCAGGCAGGCGTTGATGCTGACCCGAAACTGCCCCTTGGCCACTTCCCCCAGGGGCTGCCTGCACTGTAAAAGCCCCGGCTGTCTCACAGACCGGCTGAAAAAGCGTTTTCCTGTGGTGTGCACCGGCTCCGGGCAGGCCAGATATTCAGAGGTTCTGAACAGTGTTCCCCTTTGGCTGGGAAACCGGGCCGACGCCTTTGCGGATTTCGGTGTGCTGCGGTTCACTGTGGAAAACGCTGTGGAATGCGGGCAGGTGCTGGAAACCTTTTTTCGACAGGAATTTCCTGGTTTTGACTGCACCCGGCGTATGTTTTCCGAGGGCGTGGAATAACGGTGGAAAACTCTGTGGAAAATGTGAATTGGCAGCGTAAGAAAACTGATTTTTTAAAAGAAGAAAAGGAGTATTTTTATGGGTGAAGGACAAAAGCTGAAGATCAAACGGCTGCGGGAAGAGGCGGTGCTGCCGGAGCGAAAAACGCCGGGCAGCGCGGGCTATGACCTGTGCGCCTGCATTGCTGGAGAATTCACCATAGAACCGGGGGCGTTGGTGATCCTGCCCACTGGTTTGGCGGCGGAGGTGCCGGAGGGCTGCGCCGGTATGATCTTTACCCGCAGCGGGCTGGGCGTAAAGCATGGCATTACTGTTACCAACGGCGTGGGCGTCATCGACAGCGACTACCGGGGAGAGATCCACGTGGGCCTGCGCAATTCCAGCCAGACCGCCTATACGGTGCGCCCCGGCGAGCGCATCGCCCAGCTGATCGTACTGCCGGTGTGCCTGCCCCAGGTGGAGGAAATACAGGAGCTTTCCGAAACCCAGCGGGGTGCGGGAGGCTTTGGCAGCACAGGGCTTTGAGGGTGTGTAAGGGTAATGAGCAA
>JAAWCL010000069.1 GCA_022793235.1 Bacilli bacterium
CATAATCTGTGTAAAAATTTAATTAATTAATTAATTAATTATTTATTTAATAAGTTTAATATGTTAATTTTTTTATTTAAATTATTGTTATATTTCGCTTTATTAAGTTAAATTTATTTTTTAAGTTCTACGTGGAACACGGTTTTTATTCCATTCAAATAATGAGTTAAGTTATTTTGGTTATTAATGTTATTTCTTATTTCTTTTATATTTCGCTTTGTTTACTCTGTGGATAAAATTATTTTGTAAAAATTATTGCTATTTTATATTAATTCGTATACAATATATTTGTGCAATAAGTTGTGTGGAAACAGGTCAGGATTGGAAGATAGCAGCCTTAACACTTTAACTTATGTGCACTTTTTTTTGGAGGAAATATGGAAGAAAGATTTATGCTTATGGCTATAGAGGAGGCTAAAAAAGCTTTAGAATTAGATGAGGTTCCGGTTGGTGCTGTAATAGTGAAAAATGGAATTGTAATTGCTAAGTCTTTTAATACTAAGGAGCGTGATCAGTTGGTTACTAAGCATGCTGAATTAAATGTTATAGAGGAGGCTTCTTTGAAATTGAATAATTGGAGATTAAATGGTTGTGATATATATGTTACTTTGGAGCCTTGTCCTATGTGTGCAAGTGCGATAAAGCAATCTAGAATTTCCCACTTATATTATGGGTTAAGTAATAGAGACCAAAATAATAAGACTATTATTTATTCAATATTAGAAAAAGATTTTTCAAATCCTGCAGTAGAGGCAAGCTGTGGATATTTTTCATTTGAAATAGAAAAATTGATGAATAGTTTTTTTAGAGCTAAGAGAGACTAGCTTTTTTATTTTATTTATTAAATTTTGTTACTAAGAAAATGGTTGATTTTGATGAATTATGATTTTTGTCTTTTGTTAATTTTTAATTTTATTTTTTTAATAAAACTATGATTGTTTATTTTTTTTTTGATATAATCATAGTTAGGTTGGTGATTTATTATGTATCAGACACTATATAGAAAATATAGACCTGCTAAATTTAGTGAAATTGTGGGACAAGATGTTATTATTAGAACTCTGAAAAATTCTATAAAAAATAATAAAATATCGCATGCTTATTTATTTGTGGGACCACGTGGAACTGGAAAAACATCTACTGCTAAGTTGTTTGCTAGGGCTGTTACTTGTGAAAATGCTATTGATGGTGATATATGTTGTGATTGCAATAGTTGCAAAATTTCCGCTGATAGAGAGTGTTTGGATATTATTGAAATTGATGCTGCATCTAATAATGGTGTAGATGAAATTCGTAATTTAAGAGATAAAGTTCTTTTAGTTCCTAATCAATTGAAATATAAAATTTATATTATTGATGAGGTACATATGTTAACAATTTCAGCTTTTAATGCTCTTTTAAAGACTTTAGAAGAACCTCCTGAACATATTATTTTTATACTTGCTACTACGGATGTACAAAAGGTTCCTGAAACTGTTATTTCTAGATGTCAGGTTTTCAACTTTTCCAGGATGACTGAACAAAATATTATTGATAATTTATCTATGGTGTGTAGTAAGGAAAATGTGGAAATGGAGTATGATGTTTTAAAGCAGATTTCCATTGTTGTTGATGGAGGAATGAGAGATGCTTTAGGTATGCTTGATAAGTTGATCGTTTATGGAGATGGAAAAATTAGTTTAGATGATTTTTTGAAGTTAAATGGTTTGGTGACAAAAAATTCTTTAGAGGAGCTATCAACTTGTATATTTGAGGGTGATTTTAAGAAAGTTATTGATTTAATTGATCAATGGAATTCTATTGGTAAAAATTTGATTCAAATTATTATTCAGTATTTGGATTATTTGAGAGATGTATTGGTAGAAGCTTATATTCATGATTCTTTAGAAATAGATAGATATAATTATCAACTTCTTGCTAATTTAATAAATGATAAAATGTTTGATATTAAGAAGAGTTCTAATCCTAAAATATTTATTGAAATTATGATTTTAAATTTTATGTCTACTACTGTTTTGGGAAATAAAAATGTTTCAATTATTTCCCGGGAAATAATTGAAGAAGATCATTCTATAAAACCAATTATTTCCCAGGAAGTTTCACATGAAACTGAGCAAAATAAGGAGAAAAAATTTGCAAATTCTAAAGTTCAAAAACAATCTGTTGTTCTTGATTCTGAAATATCGAAGAGTAAGGAAAATTCTATTTCTTTAGATAAGAAAGAGGAGAGTAAGTCTTCTGATTCTTTTTTTGAATCTAAAGCTCATGGGAAGTGTTCTATTCTTAATTCAAATTTAAAGGAAATTATGGAAATCAGAGTGAATAATGCATTTGTTTATGCTACTAAGGAAATTTTAAAAGATATGCAGCAAAAATTTATTCAGCTGAATGACTATGTTTTTAATCAAGAATACGGGTATTTGATTTGTTCTTTATTAGAGGGAACTTTGAGACTTAGCAGTGATGAGTATATTGTTATTAGTTATGAGTATGATTCTGTATGTGAGTCGACCTTAGAAAATTTAGAGCAAATGGAAAATATATTAAAGAAATTGTTAGATATAGATAAAAAGTTAGTTATTATTTCTGATTCTTTTTGGAATGAACAGGCTAAGAATTTTGTTAATAATAAAAAGCTTAATATCGTATACAAATATATAGAGGAGCCTCCACTTGTATTTAATAAATGTGATGAGGGTACTTCTAGTACTAGTAATTCTACTTGTGATAGTATTAGTGAGATGTTTGGTGATATTGTAGAAATTGGTTAATTTTTTATTTTTAATATTAATAGACTTTGTATTTATAATTTGGTAAAATATAATTGTATTTTTTAAGGAGGATGATAATATGAATATGCAGGCCATAATGAAACAAGCTCAAGCTATGCAAAAAGATATGATAAAAATAAGGGATGAAGTAGAGAAGAAAGAATTTACTGGTGAAAGTAACTTTGTTTCTGTTAAAATCAATGGGAAGAAAGAAGTATTAGAAGTTAAGATTGATACAGATCATGTTGATAAAGATGATATGGATATGTTACAAGATATGATTGTAGTTGCTTTAAATCAGGCAATAAAAAAAGTTGATGATGTTATGGAAAAAAAGATGGGAAAGTTTGGTAGTATTCCTGGATTGTTTTAGTTTTTATGTATCCTGAGAGTATAAAAAATTTAATTGAATCTTTTAAATATTTGCCAGGTATAGGACAAAAGACTGCTGAAAGACTTGCCTTTTCTGTTCTTGATTTTGAGGAAGAACAAGTTTCTCTTTTTAGTGATAGTTTACTTGATGTACATACAAAGATTCATAAGTGTTCTAATTGTAATGGTTTTACAGAAAACGATATTTGTGATATTTGTAATGATGAGAGTAGAAGTAAAAATATTTTGTGTGTAGTAGATGATGCAAAGACTATTTTTACTTTTGAAGGTATGAATGTATTTAAGGGAAGGTATCATGTGTTGGAAGGACTTATTTCTCCTATAGAGGGTGTGAATCCTGAAGATATAGGTTTACCAAAGTTAATAGAGAGAATTAAATCTCAAAATTTTGATGAAATTGTTTTTGCTTTTAAGCCTACTATAGAAGGGGAAACTACTTCTTTGTATATAAAAAAAATCATTGGAGATATGTCTATAAAGATCACTAAACTTGCTAGTGGTATTCCTATGGGTGTTGATATTGAGTATATTGATTCATTGACTTTAGAACGAGCTTTATTTGATCGAAAGGAAATAGAATAATTTTCTTTTTTCTTCATATTATTTGTTAGGTGATATGATTGGATAAAATTCTTACATATTTAAAAAAAATAATATTTAGTGCTTTTCTTTTATATGGTTATAATATTATTGCTAGCAATTTTAATTTAGTTATACCTATTAATATTGTTACTATTTTTCTTATAACTTTATTAGGTGCACCTGGAATGTTTGCTTTAATTTTATTTAAAATTACGGTTTTGTAGTATAGGAGATGTTTTTATGGATGTGATGACATTGCAAGAAGATTTTTTTACTTTGATTGATAAAGCACTTAAAGATGATAAATTATCACATGCATATCTCATAGAAACTAATGATCTTTTAGATGTTGATTCTTTTTTGTTTATACTTATTAAAAAATTGTTATGTCCTACAAATAATTATAAGCACGCTTGTACAAAATGTAATGTCTGTTCACTTATTGATAGTCAAAACTATGCAGATTTGAAAATTATAGATACTTCTTCTGCTTATATAAAAAAAGAACAGTTGTTAGATGTGAAGGATGCTTTTATAAGTCGTTCTGTTTATGGAGGCAGACAAATTTATGTTATAAAAGATGCAAGTAAGTTGAACACTTCTTCTGGTAATACTATGCTTAAGTTTTTAGAAGAACCTTCCTCTAATATAATAGCTATATTGGTTACTAAAAATAGGTATCATGTTTTGGATACTATTTTATCTAGATGTCAGATAATTTCTCTTGAGAGTGATGCTATTTCTTCTTTTGATGAGAATTGTTATAAATTAATAGAGACCTTATTTGTTAAAAATAATGGCTTTTTAGCTTATGATGAAATATTATCTATTTTACCTGATCGTTTTGTTGCTCGTTCTTATTTTAATATGATGGAAAAATTTCTTTTTTCTTGTGTTCAGGGTAACTTTATTAAAGTTGATTCTTATAATATTTCTTCTCTTTTTTCTATTGGTAATCATAAAATTTATAAATTTATATTTATTTTGGAAGAATATTTGCAGAGAATGGAATTTAATGTTAATTATAAAATAATGTTAGACAATTTTCTTCTTGATATATCGGAGGTGATTTCGTGAGTTCAGTTAAGGTATTATTAGATGGCAGTTTTGAAGCGGTTGTGGTTGATTATAAAAATCTAAAATTAGTTAAGGGTGATACTGTTATTATTCTTGATAATAAGGTATTATTTAGTGGACAAGTTATAGAAGAAAGTTCTATTTTTTCTGAGGCTTCTGTTGTTCGAAAAGCTAATAGTAATGATTTGAAAGTTATCGAGAATAATAGAAAAGATGCACTTCTTGCTGTAGATGAGGCAAAAAAAATAGTAAAAAGGTTGAATTTAGATATGAATATCGTTGATTGTTACTATACCTTTGATAAAAAACAATTGTTTTTTCTTTTTGTTGCTGAAGCAAGAATAGATTTTAGACAACTTGTTAAAAAATTGGCAGAGAAGTATAAAACTAGAATAGAACTTAGGCAAATTGGTATTCGAGATAAAGCAAAGAGAATTGGTGGGATAGGACCATGCGGATTATTTTTATGTTGTAATTCTTTTTTGACAGATTTTAATAGTGTCTCAATTAATATGGCTAAAAATCAATTTTTAGCACTTAATCCATCAAAAATTAATGGTCTTTGTGGACGGTTACTTTGTTGTTTGAAGTATGAAGATGAGCAATATAGTCAATTAAAAAGAGGTGCACCTAAGTTGTATAGTGATTATGATACAGAAAAAGGAAAGGGAAAAGTAATTCATGTTGATATTTTTAAAGGGACTCTTGATGTAGAATTGCCTGATAAAAGCGTGATTTGTGTTACTTATAGAGATTGATTATGGAAATGTTGAATGACGTATTAGGGTATGATTTAAAAATTTATCAAAATTATGATTATTTTTGTTTTTCTATTGATAGTATAGTTCTTGCTAATTTTGTAAATGTTCGATGTAGAACTAAGAAAATTCTTGATCTAGGATGTGGAAATGGGATAGTATCCCTTATTTTATCTCTTAGAACTAAAAGTCATATTGATGGAGTTGAAATTCAAAAAGATTTAGTGGATATGGCTTTAAGAAGTGTTATTTATAATTGTAAAGAAAAATTTATTACTTTGTATAATATGGATATGAAAGATTTTTTGATTGAAAAAAGATATAATACATATGATTTGATACTTTC
>JAAWCL010000218.1 GCA_022793235.1 Bacilli bacterium
ATATTTTTCATTTCCTCCGTATAGGGCCCGTGCCCGGAGTAGGTGATGATGTAGGAGAAAAAGCTTCCCTCCGGCGCGATCTTGTCATAAGCCCGGATCATCTGGGAATCCAGCTGGTAGTCGTCCATTCCCATCAGGGTGGAGTAATAGTAGGTCTCAAAGCCCAGATTTTGGTGAACAGAGCCCCGGCTGTAAATGGAGGGGCTGGCGGAGTGGAAGGAGTTGGAGGTATATCCCGCCGCCTCAAACTGGTTTGCCAGGGAAAGCGGAAAGCTGTTCTTCGAGTAGGCGGAGCTGGAAAGGCCGGAAACGGCGGGGAGCAGGCCGGTCTGCGAAATGATCTCCGTGGTGAAGGTGGCTGCGGAAAGGTAGGTGGGCGTATAGAAATTCGTAAAGTCCACGGAATCCTGCTGAAGCCGGTACAGGTTCGGCATGTATTCCGGGGTCAGCAGCCAGGTGTCGATGGATTCCATCATGACCATAATGAGGTTTTTCCCCTTCAGGACGCCGGTCATTTCGTTTTCCCCGCTGATCTCCAGCCCGCGCTGTTCATAAAACGCGTCCAGCTTTTCGGCGCTGAGCTGATTCCCGCTGAGACCGAAGGAAACGAGAAAATTGCGGAAGGTATACTGGTACAGCCCGGTCATGGTAAGGCACTGGTTGAAATCGGTAAATTCGCTGTAGCGGTAGCCCACGGTCGAAGCTTCGGGATCATAGGTGTTTCCCCACCACATTTTGTCCGCCCGGGGCATGGAGGCGTTGTGGGTGCAAAAGAGAAGGATCAGAGAGAGCGCCGCCGCACCCAAAGAGGGCAGCAGCTTTTTCCACCAGGTTACATCGGGCTTCCCCTTCGGCGCAAGAAACGCGGCGAAGGCCATCAGCAAAACAGCCGCGAACAGGCAGAGCAGGAAGGCCTTTCGCAGGTTCAGGTAGGTCCAGCTGAAAAATTTAGCGCCGTCTCCGGCAAAATTCAGGTCCGAGAAGGAAAACATGCTCCCCGTCAGGTGAAAGAGCACTCCGTGTACCAGGGTGAGCACGGAAAAAAGCAGGATCAGCGCCATCATGGCGATCCG
>JAAWCL010000005.1 GCA_022793235.1 Bacilli bacterium
AATAACGAATTTAAAAAATCAAATGAACAACAAAAGAAAAATTTTTTCGTAACGTAAATAGTAGTTTTACACTTTATAAAAAATATAACTTCATAATAAGTATTTCTGATTTAGATATCACTTTAATACATAATTTAGAGAATACAAGAAAAAAATCATTTAAAGTACTAAAAGAAATACTTGCTTCTTTACCAAATGAACTTGCAACACAACTTTTTGATATTATAAAAAATACAAACTCTACTTTTTATGAATCTTACCAAGAAATATGTGATACTCCAATAAAAGAAACTTTTAAAAAAAGTACCGAAATAATTGATAAAATAAAAGTAAAAAAATAGTATACCTACAAAGTATGCTATTTTCTTATAAAAAAAAGCCTAATAGGCTTAAGCTTCCACTTCATATACAGAAACTTGTTTCTTATCTCTTCCTAAACGTTCAAAGCGTACTATACCATCAATCGTTGCATACAATGTATCATCATTTCCACGTCTTACATTTTTACCTGGAAATATTTTAGTTCCTCTTTGACGATATAGAATAGAACCAGCTGTAATTCTTTGTCCATCTCCTACTTTGCTACCTAATCTACGTCCAGCAGAGTCACGTCCATTAGATGTAGAACCTTGTCCTTTATGGTGAGCAAATAATTGGATATTTAACTTCAAAAATTCCATCATTTCATCCTCCTTACTTTACTTGTATATTTTCTGGATAACTCTTCTCTAATTCCATTAACATATTCAACATATTTTGAATAAGAGTTTGTGTATAATAATCATCACAAATAGAATGTATAGTAACATTTCCCTCTTCTACACAATATTTTAAGCTATCTTTTTTTAGTAATAAAATTCCATTTATACTTGTAGTCACTATACTACTTACTGCACTACATACAATATCTTTACCATATTCATCATGCATTGCATGCCCTACTACAAAAATAGAATCATAAATATTACGTTTTTTTACAACACGCACTTTAATCATAACTAACCATTAATTTTTGTAATTTTAATTTTTGTATAAGGTTGTCTATGACCTTGAGTTTTACGATTAGCTCTTGATTTACTTTTATATTTAAATACTCTAATCTTTTTTTGTTTACCGTTCTTTAAAACTTCTCCACTAACAGTAACTCCTGTAAGGTAAGGATTTCCTACTTTATTATCAAGCATTAATACTTGTTCAAAAGTAACAGTATCGCCTTCAGTAGCATTTAGCTTTTCTACAAAAATTTCACTACCTTCGGAAACATAATACTGCTTACCACCAACTTTAACAACAGCGTTCATACTTTACCTCCTTTTTTTAATCTTAAGACTCGCTTTTAAGGTACTAAAATTAGTTTACAACCTATTCAATGCGGTTTGAAGATGAGGCTTCAAACACCTAGATTCTAACATATATTCTATTGCATGTCAAACGATTTCAAATAAATATTGATCTTTTGTAAAGAACGTTTTCCAATCTCTTCCCCCAAATATTCTTTTTCTCGAAAGTTTTCAATAGCAAAAGAATTTAAAATATCTACTCTCTTTACTCTTCTAGAAGAAGTATAAAAAACCTTATAAACAGGTCTATCTTTAATTTGTAAAAAAGGCTTCATAAATTCCTCTCCACCTCCATAAAAGTAATCACAAGTTTCTACCTCTTCTAAATGTCTAACATTCGCAAGATTAGGATAATACTCACGCATAGTAGAAGATAACATACCAATATAAGTATCTAAAAAATGACGTCTCTTATATAACATATATAAATGTTCATCAGAAGAAGTATCCACAATCCTATATTGCTCTTCCTTACTAATAGGTATTAAAATCAAAAAAAATGTATCTTTATCCATATATTCCTCCTAAACAATTGTATGTCTTAATAACAATTTTTAGACAAAGAAAAAATTATCTTAGTCTGATAATTTATCCATTAAAATAATAAATATAAAAGTTTAAATAACTAGCAAATAAAAGCCATAATAAATAAGGTATATTGATATAAGATGTAATTTTTTGAATAAAATAAAACTTATACAATAAAATACACACCAAATAAAGCAAAAAAATAAGCCAAATAAAAGCAAAAAGAAACCATTTAAAATAAAAAAATATAGGTACCCATAAAGAATTTACAATAAGTTGAAAATAATAAAGAAAAATTGCACTTTTTTTATCAGGAGAAGAACTCTCTTCTATTAAATATAAACTAATACCCATAACCAGATATAAGAAACTCCACACAATGGGAAAAACAAAAGAAGGAACAGAAAAAGGCTTAATCAAATGATCATAAAAATAAGTATCAATAGTAAAAAGAAACAAATTACCAATCAAAAAAGTAATAAAAATATCAAATAAAAGCCTTTTATAATTTATTTGCATACAAATTCACCCATTATTATTTTATGGTAATGGAATAATTCTATACTTATTTTACTCTTTTTTTATCTGTTGTGCATACTCCTTATTAGCATAACTAAAATCTGCTATTTTAAAAAATTGATTTAAATATTCTCCTTTTTCATTCTTATAATTTAAATAATAAGCATGTTCCCACATATCAATAGTAAACAAAGGAACACTTTTATCAAATAAAGGACTTTCTTGATTACTTCTATTTTTTAATACTAAATCACCATGATTATATTCCAAAAAAGTATATCCAGATCCTTTTAAGGAAAGAGCCATTTGAATATAGGCTTTATAAAATTCCTCTAAACTTCCATATTTTTCTACTATAGCCTTTAAAAGAAAAGAACTAGGTCCTTGATACTCTTTACTCATACACTTGAAATACAAATTATGATTTAATACACCACCTAAATGAAATAAAATATCTTCTTTTCTCTTAAATTCATAAAAATCAATATTACTAGCAAGTTTTTCTATTGATACATCAAAAGAAAAACCTTCTTCACTCAACAACTGATTTAAAGTATCTAAATATTTCTTAGCATGTTTATTATAATGAATACCCATTGTATGTGTATCAATATAAGGTTCCAAATCCTGATATAAATAATGTAATTCATCTAATCTATACATAAAACACCTCTAATTTATTTTATACTTAATAAACAAAAAATATTCTATCTCTTACTTTCTATCTCTTGTAATAAAAAACGTTTAACTTGATTATTTTTATTAACATCATCTATAAATAACTCATAAGGTCGAACCCATAAGGGTCCGTTTTCATACAATCCCCTATAAATAACCATTTTTTCCATTGTCTCACTATTCGTAGCAATATCAATAACAATATAATAATCACCCTTATAATGTCTATAAACTCTATTTTTCTCAACTTCCATATTCTTACCTCCTAATATAAATATGCCATATAAAATTCAAAATATCAAGATTTGATTTTCACCCTAAATAACCAATCTTAAATAATAAACACTACTTTAATTTATCACTTTTCACCTTTATTAAATTTAATTTTTTGCCACTTTATCTACATAAAATAAATTGGATTTTCTACTTGTTGACCACATTCCATTATAAGACTATCTATTTTTTCCTTATTCATGATAAACTGATCAAATCCCATCTCTTTTAAAATATAATAAGACTCAATTATACTCTCAGGAACCTTTTCATAAGACATCCATCCAAGTTGTGGATAAACAATTATTCTTTGAATATCACCTAAAACAACAGAAACAGTGTAACGAAGTTCTTTAAAAGTCTTATATTTTAGTTTCTGATAAAAAGTATCAAAAGTAAGCTCTGGATAAGTAATCATAATTTTTTTATTCTGAAATATATTTATAGCAGTTAAATAAGTTCGTCTTGTAGATAAAGCATTATGCACAATCAAAATTTTATCACAGAAAACCGAATTTTTCTCTAATACTCTCAAAGAATATCTAAAATTATCCCCTGTATTAGTAGCCTCATCCTCTACTAAAATATCCTCTTCTTGTACCCCTTCATCCATCGCTACATTTTTAAAAACAAAAGCTTCAGGCATTGAAAATTGTCCTTTTGTTCCATAACCACCTGTAAAAAGAATCTTAGAAGCATATCCATCTTTAAAAAGAGAAGCACATTTTTTAGGAACATTCACATCCAAACAGCCACAACCAATTATAATATCACACCTTTCTAAAGATTGATTTATAACCATATAATCATATACTCTTTTCAAATGTTCCTTAAATTTTATTATATCAATATTCATATACATCTCCTTATTTTCTATAATAACAATTATATAATAAGAAAGAAAAAAATCAAATACTCTTACTAAGAGGAAAGTATCCACTCAATAATAGCCCTCTTTATCATAAAATATTCTTCTTTTTCAAATTGCATATTACTAATACAATATTTTTTATTTGCAATATGAGAACAAAACATACATTCATGAAGATTAAAAGAATCTTGAATAAAAAAGGAATTACTAATTTTATTAGAATACACAACATTATAACAATTACTACAATTAGCAGAGTCATCCACTCGAATAGAAAACGTAGTAGTAGCACTTCTTTGAGAAGCTATAAGATATTCAGAATCGGTACAACTATCACAAAAAAGAATAAATTTTGAATTATGGCAAGCACAAGAATGATATACCTTTTGACAATTATAAATAAGATCGCTTTTTACTACATCCACTGAATTCATTGCTCGTTCTGTAGTAAATTGATTAACCTGCTCCCAAATATCCAAAATCTCTTGTAAACTACTCACATCTCTCTTTGGTAACATATACCCCTCTCTTTGATCTTTTTCTTCCATATTTTTTTGAGTAACAAAAGAAGTGGGATAAATAGAACTAGCCCATGTTTCTTCTCCTGTTCGAAAGTCATAAACCATCTTAGGAAGTTTTACATCAAAAGCAAATTTAGAGGATAGTTCCCCCAAAGTATAAGAACAATATATATTAAAAACAGTTTCAAATATTTTATCTGCTACTTCTTTCGCCATACTTTCATTCATCATCCACCAAATCCTTTCTACTTGTAGAATTTTTTATTAAAATATCTCTTAGCTTTATATCTTGATCAATTAAAAATGTTAATTTCTTTTTAGAATTTTCTAATTGTTTAATCTTTCTTTCATCTTGAAAGAATTCTTTTTTTCTTGGAATAGACAAAAAGGACATACTTCTGCACTTAAAAGCAGGATACAAAGTATCTTTTATAGAAAGTCTAACAACAAGCTCTCTATTATTTAATTCAGATAAAAGTTTAACTCTGTTTTCTTTTGTATCATCATATAAAAGCTTCATATTCAAATTATCATTTAATAAAAGACTATCCATCTGTGAAACTCTAAAGATATAATAATTTATAACATTAGCAAATATACTTTTTCTTATTTTCTCATCAATTTGACTTAAATATTGTCCTATAAGTATCAAAGATAAATGATATTTTCGAGATTCAGACAAATATCTAGAAAGTATAGGATCCTCTACAACAGCAATCTCATCAATAATAAAAAGAATAGAATAATCAGGGTAAGTTTGAATAAAAGTAAACAACTGTTGCATAACAAGAAGAGACAAAGTTTTAGTAATTTTCATTCCCAATTTCGTCACATCCAAAGAAAATAAGGTTAAAAAATGATTTTCCATCATATCCTTTAGATTTTTAAAGTCACCTTTAGCATTAAATACAGGTAATAAATTCACCTCATCAATAAAAGAAAGAATAGGAGAAATAGATTCCATATAAGATTTAGCCTTCAAATCATTAAAATCCGTTAGAAAAAAATTGACAACACTCTCAGGAAGATCATCTTCTAATTTTTTTAAAAGAGTATTTCTATATTCAAGTTCCAATAAAACTTTTCTTAAATGAGTAAAATCAAAGGAATGAGCATAAAGCAATAAACAAGTTGTATACCTAAGCATTCTTTCTAATTTAGTATTATATTGATCTGCAATCAAAGACTTAAACAAATCTAAAAGCAACTCTATTTTACTAGTAATATCTGAAGAAGTATTATCAAACAAAGAAATACTATCACTTACTGTTTTAAAATCTACAACCTTTGTATCAGAAATCCCACCAATATCTTCTTCTAAAGAAGCATGTGGATCAATAACTACAATCTTATATTTTCTTCTAAATTCTTCATTCTCAGCAATAGTTTTAATAAAAGAAGCAGTAAACTTTGACTTTCCACTTCCACTAGAGCCCAATATTAAAGAATGTTTAGCAAAATCGTAAGCTTCTAAATTTAAATAAGACTGAAATTGTAAATAAAAAGTAGTATCTACAAAAAGTAAAGAAGAAAGAGTCTTAGTTCTCAAATAAGGAATAATTTTATTCATATCCAAATACTTAGTTCCATTTTTATAACTTAATCGTCTATTAATCTGAAAATCAATAGAAAAAAAAGAAAGAAAATCTAAAGTATAAATAAAATATCTCAAATACTGACTTTTATGATAAACATATAAAGAACCTACTCTAAATATTCCTTTAAATGTAAGAGAAAAAGCCAAAATACTCCCCTTTTCTTTAGCAAAAAAATAATCATGAATATCTAGAATATTTTGATTCGATTTAGCAAAAAATATTCGGTTTACTTTTATATTTTTTAATTTGAAACTTGCTAATAAAAATCAATAGTTTTTGATCAATTTTTGAAATTTATTTAATCCATACTTATAAGCACACTAACGTAGACCTATTGCTAGGTCTTTTTTTGCATATTAAACAATAAAAATTACCAAATT
>JAAWCL010000219.1 GCA_022793235.1 Bacilli bacterium
AATGCAGGAATTAATTATCGGGCAGAGCTGTTGGAATCCGAGATGGAAGAGATAGATCGAGTGATCCAGACAGATTATAAAGGGACTATCTATGGGGTGATTCGCGCAGGAAAAATCATGAGAAAGCAGAAATCGGGAAATATTGTGATTATTACCTCCATCAACGGAATCAGCGCCATGGGAAATCTTGCGGTGTACTCCAGCATCAAATATGCCCTGGAAGGACTTACAAGGGCGTTGGCTTCCAGTCTTGGACCTTATGGAGTTCGTGTAAACAGCTGTGCACCGGGAGTAATTCTTTCTAATATTAACAAAAATGTATATGACAAAGAAAGCAATCGGAAAGCCAAATTGCAATCCATTCCTCTTGGGAGAATCGGAAATCCAGAAGATATTGGAGATGTAGTGGCGTGTATGGTCAGTGACGCCTTCCGTTTCATGACCGGGACTACGGTTCTGGTGGACGGAGGAGAACTGATGCGGGGAATGCAGAAGCAAGATTGAGAATTAAGAAAAAAGGAGAAACGTTATGCTGAATTTTGAATTTAGTCTTCCAACGAAAGTATTATTTGGGCGCGATGCGGAAAATCAAATTCCGGATATTATCCGGAAAAACGGATTCCAGAAGGTTTTGCTTCATACTTATGATGAGGAATTTATAAAAAGAGTACCTGTATATCATAAAATCAAAAAAATGCTGGAGAATGCCGGGATTTCTTTTATCGAGTTGCTGGGCGCTCAGCCAAATCCAACGCTAGGGCTTATTGGCGAGGGAATAGAACTTTGCAGAAAGGAAAATGTGGATTTTATTTTAGCCATTGGCGGTGGCAGTGTGATTGATTCAGCCAAGGGAATGGCTCTGGGAGTTCATACAAGCCTGGAGGATGTATGGGCATTTGCCGAAGGGAAAAAGGAACCAGATATCAATCAGACAGTGAAGCTGGGAGTGGTGTTAACAGCAGCAGCGGCAGGATCCGAAACCAGCACGGCGACCGTTCTGACCAACGAAAAATTAAACTTGAAACGAGGGGCACACCATGATGCCAATCGGCCGTTCTTTGCCGTGATGAATCCAGAAATTACATACAGTGTGCCAGCTTTCCAGACAGCTTGTGGCGTGTTTGACAGTATCATGCATGTCTGCGAGCGCTATTTTACGGCTTCAACAGAGGCAGCGATTTCGGATCGCATGGCAGAGGCCATTATGAAATCAATTATTGAGGCAGGATATTCGGTGATGAAAGATTTGAACGATTATGAAGCACGTGCTGCAGTGATGTGGGGGGCGTCTATGGCACACAATAATCTTGTAGGCTGCGGACGTCAGAAGGGAAGCGGCATTCATCTGATAGAAGAGGAAATGCATTCGGTAAAGCATGACATTGTACATGGTGCTGGCTTGTCAGTAATATTTCCTTCTTGGGCACGCCAGGT
>JAAWCL010000070.1 GCA_022793235.1 Bacilli bacterium
AACCCAAGACTGTAATACTCTTTTTCTTCCTACTTTCCATTTTCTTACTCTTATCATAATATGACATATATGTCTAACTATAAAATATCAAAAAATCATTAAAAATATTTACTAAGCAAAAAGTAGACATCATTTTAAATGTCTACTTTTACTGTATCACTTCATACAGTCTATTCTTTTACTTATTCATCAGGTTGATTAGATTCTCCTCCACCTTCTGGATTTTTATCTTCCTCATCATCTTTATCTGGATTTTTATCTTTCTCATCATCCTCTGAAGGATCAGGCTTTTTATCCTCACTTTCTGAATCGTCTTTATCATTATCCGTGTTAGGTTTAGTTGTATTATTTTTATTATCATTGTTATCTTTTTTATCATTTGAACTATTACTAGACCCTGATAAAGTTAAAGTAACTGTACCTGAAAACTTGTCCACCCTTTTTCCTGCTGGAATACTTTGACTTACAACAAGTCCACCATTTCCAGAAAAACTTACCTTTATTCCATTTCGATTGGCAATTGATGTAGCAACATCCTTAGAATATCCAACAAAATTAGGAACCAAAGCATAAGAATAATCTTTTTTATAAGGTCCATAACCAATAATTTCTTTTTCATACTCCTCATTAATAGAAAATGAGAACTCTTTTATATTTTCATGATCCAAAAGCCTTAAATTCGTCTTCATCGCCTTAATAATATCATTTCTACTTTCTTTATTAGGGATATAGTTCCAAAGAACCATTTTCATACTTTCATCATAAATCATTTGTCCAGTACCTTGTAAATAAAGTTGTTGAATATTAACTAAATCTCCATCATCCTTAGCCAAATGATTATTTAAAATATCTTCAGCTATATTGTAAAAAGATAGAATCTGATCAGTTGTAAAATTCGTATCCAAATTATTAGAAATAGTATTTAATACTTCCAAAAATTTACTAGCACTCCTAATTGTTCTAGCTTTATTAAGTAAAGCCTTAATAACAAGCTGTTGATTTTGTCCACGATCTAAATCTCCTCCACTAAGTTGCTTTCGGTTTCGAGCAAGTACAAGAGCTCCTTCTCCATTTAAATGTTGCATACCTGCTTGAATACACACAATCTCTGTTCTAGAAGAATCATCTGTACATAAATCTTTAGGTACTTCCACATCAATTCCACCAAGGGCATCAACCAAATGAACAAGTCCCTTGAAATTAATTTTAGCATAATAGTCAATTGTAACATCAAAGTAATTCTCTATAGTATTAATCATACATTCAGAACCATAGCCAGCAGCATGAGTAATCTTATTTTCTGCCTTATTACTCCAACAAGCAATAGGAACATAACTATCCCTTGGAATACTAAGCATAGTAGCATTAAGAGTAGTTGGATCAAAAGTAATAAGGATCAAGGAATCTCCATTTGCAACAGTATTCTTAGAAAGTCCCTCTTCTGTTGTATCTACACCCATTAAAAGAATAGTAAAAGGATCAGACACTTTCTTAGTAGAAGATTTCTTCTTCTGCTTCTGACTGCTTACTTTCTTCATTTTTTTCTCTTGCTCATAAACAACTTTCGTATCAGACTCTATATTTTGATAAGCCTCAATAGAAGTAAACATAGAAACATAATTACTAGATATAAATATCGCATCCACATCACCAGAATATAAATCAGCAATCATAGAAGAATAATTATTATACTTTTTAATATTATTATAATCCTCTAACTTTTTTTCTTTAATCACTTCCTGAGGAATAATATACCCTTCCGCAGACTGTTTATCTTTGAGTATGCCTATATTATAATTCTTAATATCCTTAATATCAGTCGCTTCATTTTCACTCATAACAACCAAACTACTAGAATAAGTAACAGTATCTTTATTAAAACTACCTAAAAATAAATAAGCATAAGTAGCAATCCCTGCAAATAAAGCCATAATAAGAAAATAAAGGATTAAAAAAGTAATCAAAGCTTTGCTTTTTAAAGGCCTTTTTCTTTTCTTTACCTTTTTACCAAAACGCTTACCCACTTTTATAAAAAACAAAGCATCAAGAAACACAAGTATAAAAATAGCAACATAAATATATTTTTGAAAACTTTCTAAACTTCTTAATAAATATAAATCGAAAATAGATACACCACTACTAATAAGAGCTAAAATAAGAAATATAACTAATACTATTTTGACAGATTTTTTAACCTTAAATTGTTCCTCTTCCAAAAGCTCCACTTTCTTCTTCATCAAATTCCTCCTTATCTTAACTCCACTAAAGATAATTTCTTATCTTCATGTACAAAAACCAAGGTTGCTTGATCTTGATATCCACTACTACTAGAAGTATCTGTATATTTCCAACTCACCTCTACCACATAAGCTTGATCATCAACCTGATCCTTATATGTAAAAGTCTCCTGTTCAACACTTTTAACCTCCACCTCACTTACACTAGGTAAAGCTTGAGTACGATCACCATAAATATCACTTTCTACATATTTATACATAGTATCTTGTGCTTTTTCTAAAAAATCAACTAAAGCATCACTATGAACAAAATCACATCCACCTACATCCGTTTTAGCAAGCTTATCTTCTAAAGAATAAAAATCAACAATAAACATTTGGGAAATAGTCTTTACATATTTCTCTTCATCTACAGGATCCTCTTTCAAATCCTTCTCTAAAGTAGAAAATAATTTCTTATAAACATCATTTTTATGATCATTTAATTTATAACCATATTCTTTAATTTCATTTAAAATTTTTACCTTCCGAGTTGTTTTTTTATCATTAGTAAAGAATAAATAATAAGAAACAACTACAATCAAAATTAAAAGAAATACAATAAATAAAAATCTCTTTACACTTTTTTTTAATTTCATATTAAGCTCCTTCTTTCGACTGAGTATCTAAATCTTGTTCATCTTTTCTCTTAATTAAATCATATACAATCAAATTATTAGAAACATCTAATAACTTATTAGCATATTCTGTATTTTTACTTATATAATCTTCCTCAATTTCCTCATTTACATTAAGAGATAAATAAGCACTTTTTTGACTATTATAATAAACCTTATTGGTTACCCAATTTCCATTAGCAAATACGACTATATTATTCTCTTTTATATTAAAAATATCATGTCCCAAAGCATATTTACTTTTTTCCATTCCCAACATATTAAGAAGAGTAGGCATCGCATCATACATTCCCATAACATGGGTCACTTCTTCATTATATTTTTTATCTTTTGTCCAAATAATAAAAGGAACTTTTCGATTTAATTCATATTGATAACTACCAAATTCTTCATAAGTAGGATCATCCTTATTTTTAACAGAATCTGTTGATTTATCATAATTATAGAATCGGACATAATCTTTTTCTGGAAGTCTGGCATCGTGATCTCCATAAATCACAATAGCTGTATTCTCAAGAAGTCCAGCAGAATCAAGTTCCTGAATAAATTCTCCAAGTGCATAGTCCGCATAATGTACAGATTTAAAATAATTACCAAGTTTTGTCCCTTCCATATAAGGATATTCAACCTCTGTAATAGTTCCATCCTCTGATACAACAGACTCCTTAATACTAACAGGAAACTCTCCATACTTTTCTACTTCTGAAAAAGGTGTATGATTAGTAAGTGTAATTAACAAGCCATAAAATTTTTCATGCTTTTTAGAAATATCTTCTATTTTAGACACAGATTGATGGAAAAATGCTTGATCACCAATACCAAGACCAATAGAATTTTCAGAAGTCACATCATAATCCTTTTTACTATAAAATTTATCATACCCCAAGGTCTCATGCATAGTTCTTCGATTCCAAAAATCAGCATTATTTCCATGCATACTAAAGGCATAATACCCATTTTCTTTCATCAGCTTTGGTATAGAATTATAAGTTCGATCAAAGTAAGAGACAAAAGCTGTACCACTTTGTGTTGGCATAAGACTTGTATTAAAAGTTAACTCTGCATCACTACTTGTACCGACGCTAACTTGTGAATAATAATTAGAAAAATAAATACCCTCTTTAGCAAGTCTATTAAAATTAGGTGTTACCTCCTGTCCATTAAAGGTAGTATTCATAGCCACAGTCTGCAAACTTTCAGCATGAATAACAAGAATATTTTTTCCTTTTAAAATACCTGTATACTCATTTTCTTTATTATAATCTTTCTCCTCCTCTTCACGTGTTTGATAATACAAATCAAAATCTTTCATAGCCTGTTCGACTCCAAACATAGAATTAATCTTAGGCTTTAGACTTGTAATTCCATCATTGATTTGATAAACATATATACCAAAACGCATAACAATATATTCTTTGTTCCACTGCTTAGTAAATCTCCCAACCTCTAAAGAAGTAAGACTAATAATAAAAACAGCAGCTAATAAAACACCAACAATTAAAGTCTTAAGTGCCATTTTTTTCCTTTTTTGTTTGAATTCAACCTTTCTATAATCTCCCCTTTTCTTTAATCGAATATTTATAAAGGCTAAAACAAGAGGAGCATACAAAAAGACTAAATCTTTTAATTGAATAACATTTTCAACCACAGCATCTCCCACAGGACCCAAAAATTGTGTTAAACTAAGCATAGAAAAACTAACATAAGAAGTATAAAAAGTATAATAGACAGAATTTATCATACAAGCAGCAGTAAAAATAATAGTCAGTACCATTAAATAACGATATCTAGCCTTACTTTTAAATAAAAATCCAAGAGAACCCAATATAATTACAACAGCTAAATCAGCA
>JAAWCL010000164.1 GCA_022793235.1 Bacilli bacterium
ACAGAAATCTATTTGCAATTAATTGAAAAAGCATTAAAACAAGAAAAAACGGCCATATTATTAGTACCAGAAATATCATTAACACCTCAAATGTTAGATCGATTCATTGCTCGATTTGGAAAAGAAGAAATTGCAATACTACATAGCAAATTATCCATAGGAGAAAGACATGATGAGTGGGAAAGAATTAGAGAAGGGAAAGCAAATATTGTAATTGGAGCTAGGTCAGCTATTTTTGCACCAATTGAAAAAATTGGGATTATTATTATTGATGAAGAACATGATACTTCTTATAAATCAGAAGCCAATCCTAAATACGATGCCAAAGAAGTAGCCAAAAAAATAGCGAAACAAAACAACTGTCCATTAGTACTAGGAAGTGCTACCCCAGATATGAGGACTTATTATATAGCAAAACAAAAGGAAAAACAAGAAGTAGAAATTCTTGTTTTGACTAAAAGAGCCAATCAATCTTCTTTGCCTAAAGTACAAGTGGTAGATTTAAAACAAGAATTGGTTAATGGGAATCGTTCAATGTTAAGTATGGATTTATATACAGCTATTGAGCAAAATTTAAAAGAAAAAAGACAAACCATTCTATTTTTAAACCGTAGAGGATATGCGACTTTTATTATGTGTAGAAATTGTGGATACACAGTAAACTGTAGGAACTGTAATATTAGTATGACTTATCATAGTTATGAAAAGAAATTAAAATGTCATTATTGTGGCTACGAAGAAAATGTTGTAAAAGTATGCCCAGAATGTCATAGTGACAAAATACGTTATTTTGGAACTGGAACACAAAAACTAGAACAGGAAATTCAAAAACACTTTTCGAAAGCTAGTACCATTAGAATGGATGTTGATACTGTAACAAAGAAAAATTCACATGAACAAATTTTAAACAAATTTAAAGAAAAAGCAATTGATATATTAATTGGAACGCAGATGGTAGTGAAAGGTCATCATTTTCCAAATGTTACATTAGTAGGAGTGATAGCAGCAGATAGCTCTTTAAATATCGATGATTACCGTGCTAATGAAAGAACTTTTCAAATTTTAACACAAGTAGCACGGACGAGCAGGAAGAGAAAATTTGCCAGGGAAAGTAATCATACAAAGTTACAATCCAGAAAATTTTGCGATTCAATGTTCCAAAGAACAAAATTATGAAAAATTTTATGAAACAGAAATAGCTTTACGTAAACAGTTGGAATATCCACCATTTTGCGATATAATAGTAG
>JAAWCL010000071.1 GCA_022793235.1 Bacilli bacterium
AACAACTACAATTACTGCAACAGCATCAAATGGAAAGAGTGCTTCAGCAAGTATCAAAGTAGAAGTAGATAACCCAAATATAACAGGAGCTTACACTTATAATGAAACAACCTGTCCAACAGGAAGGGAAGATACATGTCAACCTACTACTTGTTTAGTAAGTGGATCTTGTCCAGCTGGAACAACAATATTCTATAAAGTAAATGATACAACGACTCAAGATTTTCATGTATTAAAAGATAATGGTAGTACTTTAACTTTGATAACACAGAATAATACAGTTACAGGCACAAGATGGTCTACAACAGATCAAAATAATACAAATGCAGATGCTGCAAAAATTGCTTTAGCAAATTCTACAGATGGATGGAATACTACAACTAGGATGATAACAAAAGAGGAAGCTGAGTCAGTAGGATGTACAGATACAGATGGATCTTGTCCAAGATGGTTACATGGTGCAACCAGTCACTGGACTTCTAATGCTGTTTCTGGAACATCAACTAGCGCTTGGGTTATAAATAGTGGATATAATCGTTTATATAGTTTCCCTGTCAATAATAATGGTACAAATATACGTGCTGTAATCAATATCAATAAGTAGTTTTTTTTGATTAAAATTTTCCTATTAGTATTAAGTATAACTAATCCTTTTGAATGGATTAGCTCTTTTTCTTTTTTTGTTCAAAAATCTAAAGGGAATGTAATGCCATAAAAATGATAAGAAATAGAAGAAAATAAATTTCTATTCACTTATAATTTAATAAGCTTTTTCTAAAAACTTAAAGACTTTTCATTAGAAATCTAGTACAATAAAAAAGAAAAATTTTATAGTACAAAAAAGTACTAGAAGAATATAGGAGGAAAAAATGATAACAAAGCCAAAAGGAACAAAGGATATTTATGGTAAGAAAGCAAAAGTCTGGAAATATATAGAGGAAGTTATAGATAGTGTAATGGAAAAATACAATTACAATTATATTCGTACTCCAATATTTGAATCAAGTGAATTATTTCATAGGGGAATAGGAGACTCCTCAGATATAGTAAAAAAAGAAACATATGATTTTAAAGACCGCGGAGAAAGAAATATGACTTTAAGACCAGAAGGAACTGCAGGTGTAGTCAGAAGTTTTATAGAAAATAAAATGTATGGAGAAAACCTTCCTATAAAAGTATATTACTATGGAACAATGTATCGTTATGAAAGGCCACAAGCAGGAAGAGAAAGAGAACTTACCCAATTTGGAATGGAGATATTAGGAAGTGATGATGCTCTTGCGGATGCTGAAATGATAGGTGCTGCTGTAAATATCTACAAGATGATAGGTCTAAAAAATATAAAGGTAATGATAAATTCATTAGGTGACAAAGAAAGTAGGGACTCCTATAGAAAAGCATTAGTTGAACATTTCAAACCTCATATAACAGATTTATGTGAAGATTGTAAGGAAAGAATAAATAAAAATCCTTTGCGTATATTAGATTGTAAAGTAGATAGTGATAAAGAAATTATGAAAAATGCACCAAGTATGATAGATTATTTAAATAAAGAAAGCAAAGAACGTTTTGAAAAAGTAAAAGAATACCTAGATTTATTAGAGATAGAATATGAAGTAGATCCAACAATTGTAAGAGGGCTAGATTATTATAGTCATACAGTTTTTGAAATCAAAATGGTAAGAGAAAAGGATGCCAGTCTAGCATTAGGTGGTGGAGGAAGATATAACGACTTAGTAGAAATTTTAGAAGGACCAACCACGCCATGTATCGGTTTTGCAGCAGGACTTGATCGAATAGTGATGACTTTAGAAGAAGAGGAAATTAAAGTGCCAATTAAAGAAGAACTAGAGTGTTTTATTCTCTATGTAAATGAAGAAGAAAAAAAATATGCGACCTATTTATCTCAAGAAATTAGAATGGCAGGTTTCTCCTGTGATACAGAATATACAGGTAGAAGTTTGAAAGCTCAGTTTAAACAAGCAGACAGATTAAAAAGCAAATTTCTAATTTTACTAAATAGCGAAGATATAAATAACGGACAAGTAACAATAAAAAATAATAAAACAAAAGAAGAAGAAAAAATAGAGATAGAATACTTATTATATTATCTAGATGAACATGTACAAGATGAAGATTATTTAGAATATAATATGGATAAAGATTGTGACTGTGATGGAAACTGTAAACACTCTCATAAAGAAGAAGGACATACCTGTACTTGTCACAAAAAAGAGAATAGAGGTGAAGATAATGAATAAAATATATGCAAAAGATTTAAAAAATCATTATGGAGAAACAATAGAGTTTAGTGGATTTGTAGACAATATAAGAGACTTGCAATGGGTTCAATTCATGATTTTAAAAGACTCAACTGGAAAAGTACAAGTAACAATAGAAAAAAGCGAAGAAAAAAATAAAGAAATGGTAGAGTTAATTAGCAATTTACCCATAGAAAGTACAGTAAAAGTAACAGGTACTTTAATGGAAGCTCCTAAAGTAAAAATGGGAGGAATGGAACTGATTCCTGATTCAATTGTGATAACCAGTACAAGTGAAAATGAATTACCATTTAACTATAAAAATTTAGAAGGAGTAAATTTAGATACAAGACTAGATTACCGTTTTATTGATTTAAGAAGCGAAAAAAATACCCTTCTGTTTAAAGTACAATCTACTTTAGCAAGATATATGAGAGAATATTTATACCAAAAGAATTTTACAGAAATACATACACCAAAATTAATTGGAGCAGCAAGTGAAAGTGGTTCAGAAGTATTTGAAGTTAAATATTTTGATGGAAAGGCTTATCTGGCTCAATCTCCTCAATTTTATAAACAAATGGCCCTTGCCTCTGGTTTTGATAGTGTTTTTGAAATAGCCCCAGCATTTCGCGCAGAAAATTCCAATACTTCAAGACATGCCACGGAGTTTACCAGTTTTGATGTAGAGTTTGCCTACATAAAAGACTATAATGATGTAATGAATTTAGAAGCAGAAATGTTAAAATACGCTTTGGAAAAAATAAAAGAAATATATGGAGAACAAATAAAAGAAATTTTTGGCGTAGAAATTAAAATACCAACGCTTCCATTTCCTGTACTGACCTTAGAGGAAGTCTATAAAGAATTAAAGGAAAGATACAATTACAATATAGAAGAAAGTGAAAAAAATGATCTAACAACAGAGGCAGAAAAACTAGTATATAAATTGGCACAAGAAAAATACAATCATGAGTTTATGTTTGTAATTGACTATCCAGCAGAAAAAAGAGCTTTTTATCATATGAGAGATGAAAAAGGAAAACTTCAAGGATATGATTTAATATGGAAAGGTGTTGAAATAACAACAGGGGCCCAGCGTGAACATCGTTATGAAAAACTTATAAAAAATGCCCAAGAAAAGAATCTTTCAGAAGATGTGAAATTCTATTTAGAATTCTTTAAATATGGTTGTCCACCACATGGAGGATTTGCAATAGGGCTAGATCGTTTAACAATGCTTTTGTTAGAGATACAAAGTTTAAAAGAAACTCAATTTTTATTCAGAGGTCCAAGTAGGTTAAACCCATAATAATTAAAACCAAAAATAAAAAAGAATAGGAGAAACAAGAAGATGAATAAAAAGAAAAAAACATTACAGTCTCTTGCTATGATTTTAACAACTGCTATGACCTTACAGCCAGTAGACGCAAAAAAAGTAACAAAAGAAAGTATATTAGAAGAGGCCAAAATAGAAGCAGAAAACGGAAATGTAGAAATAGGCAAAACAACTTATAAAAGAGGCCCAAAAAAAGACATGAAAAAGCAAGAAATAAAAGCTATAGATATAAAATTAAAAGATATAGTAATAGTAAATGGAAGAGGAATAGCCTCATCAGATGGAACAGGTCTAAGAACAAGAAAATATATAGAAGAAAAAATGGCAGTAGTAGGAGTAAAAAAAGATAAAAAATACCCTTATGCTTTAGCACCTATAAAAGAAGATGGCTCATTAGAGGATGTAATTGGTTGGTTTAAAGAAAAAGATATAACAGCAAAACTACAAATAATAAAAACAACCAGTTATGCCCCAGTAATAAAAGAAATTGTAAATATAGAAGATGTGGCTATAAAAATGAATATAGAGGAAAAAGAAGAAACGACAAATTTAGGTATTCCTATCTCATCAGGATATGAATGGCTAGGAAAAGAACATGCTATCAAAGTATATTATGATTTTCCAAAACCTAAAAGTAGTTATGATAACTTTTTAATAAAAGATTTAAAAGATTCAATAGAAGCTCATATTTACCAAAATGAACAACAAAAATTAACTTATTATTGTGATCGAATAGATGGGAGATATTGGTATTTTAAAGAAAAACGTAAACAAGTAAAAACAAATAAAAAGTCATTAAAAAATAGATATGGCATAAGAAACAGTTGATAGTAGAAAATTAGGTTTAAAAGAATCTAATTTTTTTCCTTGTTCCCCTAAAAATAAAATAGACTTCTAATAATAGAAAGAAAAAGTCAAAATAAAACAATAAACAAAGAAAAAAAAGAATAGAGATTTAATTAGACAAATAATAAAAAATGAAAGTTGTCTATAAAAAGATAAAATAAAAAGAAATTCTATATTTTTTTCAGATAATATGTTACTATATAAATATAGTAGAGGTGTGCAGTATGGAAACTATATTATTACCAATAGCATCACTGTTTGTTGCTATTTTTTTAATAATTATATATTATGGAAAGAAAAATGTGATAAATAAGGAAACAAAAATTTACTCAAAAATGTTAATAGTAAATGTTATATATACAATGATTTGCATCATAAGCTATGTATATGCAAAAAAAATAGGTCACATGTTTGTAATGGAAATGCTACAAAAAGTATATATGGTTACAATGCTAATTTTAATAGCTCTAATGGTAATTTATAATATTATCATTTTAAATCTAAAAAAAGAGACAGAGAAAAAATTAAAGAAAATAATTTTCTTATCTCTTTTAGTATTTTCTATAGCTATAATAATTTCCCCACTTGGCATTATAAACCATGGAACAGTTTTAACAGAATATGGACTATCACATAATATTACAATGATTGCAACAACAATATACTTATTTGCAGTGATTATCACTTCTATTGTACTTTTCGTAACAAATAAACATAATTTAGCCAAAAATATTCAATTTTTAGTATTAGTACTTTTATATCTATACGCTTTAGTAGTAAGAATATATTACCCTACGATTATGTTTGAAAACTTTTTCTGTAGCTTTATTCTTCTAATTATGTCCTATACAATAGAAAATCCAGACTTAAAAATGTTAAAAAAATTAGAAATGGCCAAAGCAGAAGCCGAAAAAGCAAATAGAGCCAAAAGTGATTTTTTATCAAGTATGTCACATGAAATTAGGACACCATTAAATGCAATTGTTGGATTATCAGAAGATGCATCATCCTATAAAGAAGAAGTTCCAAAAGAAGTAGTGGAAGATTTGGAAGACATTCAAAATGCAAGTCATACTCTTTTAGAAATCATTGGAAATATACTTGATATCAATAAAATTGAGTCAGAAAGTTTAGAAATAGTAGAAGAAGAATACAATGTAAAAGAAGAAATAGAATCCTTAGCCAAACTGATTCCAACAAAAATAGGCGAAAAAAATATTCAATTTAATTTAAAAATAGAAAAAGACATTCCAGAAAAATTAGTAGGAGATAAAAAACATCTAAAACAAATCATAAATAACTTAATATCAAATGCTATCAAATATACAGAAGAAGGAAAAATAACTTTAGATGTCAATTGTATAGTAAAAAAGAATCTTTGCTACTTAAAAATAAGTGTAGAAGATACAGGAAGAGGAATAAAGAAAGAAGATATAGAAAAATTATTTACAAAATTTGAAAGGCTAGATATAGAAAAAAATTCAGTGACAGAAGGAACAGGATTAGGTCTTGCTCTAACAAAAGAATTAACAGAAATGATGGGTGGAAGTATAGATGTAGAAAGTAAATATAAAGAAGGATCTATCTTTTTTGTAACCATCCCTCAAAAAATAGGTGAAAAGTATCAAAAAGAAGAAAAAAGACAAAATGTAGAAATACTGTCTATAGACTACAGTAAGAAAAAAATATTAATAGTAGATGATAACAAGTTAAATATAAAAGTAGCAACCAAAGCACTATCAGCGTTTGATTTTGAAATAGAAGAATGTTATGATGGGGAAGAATGTTTAGCTAAAATACAAAATGGAGATAAATATGACTTAATCCTTATGGATATTATGATGCCAAATATGAGTGGAGAAGTAGCTTTACAAAAATTAAAAGAATTAAAAGAATTTGATACTCCAGTAATAGCGCTAACAGCAGATGCCTTAAGAGGGGCAAAAGAAAAATATCTAAGTGAAGGGTTCATAGATTATATTGCAAAGCCTTTTTCTAAAAATGAAATCAAGGAAAAGCTAGATATTGTATTTGAAGACAAAAGGGACTACAAAAATAAATGGGATAACATACCTGTGCACATAATAGAATAAAAAAATGAAAATATATAAAATTGACAGAATAAAGTAAAAATGTTAATATACAAATAGAAATTTGTACAAATGGGGGCAGAAATATGGAAAAAAATATTCAAATAAATTGGGATAAATTTTATAGGAAAAATCCAATTAAAGAGTTTGATTTAAATCAAACGATGTACACATTAGTAAAAACAGAATGTATAGGAAAAGAAAATTATTATGCTACAGACTTTATGGGAAATAAAAAAACCTATAAAGAAATATTTTTAAATGCTGACTTATTAGCAGAAGCCTTTACAAGAGAACAAATAAGAGAAAAAGATACAATCGGTATACTAACAGTAGGAATACCGATTGTACAAGAACTCTTACTCGCATCAAGCAAAATAGGAGCAACGAGTGCTTGGATAGATTTAAGAAAAAAAGAACGAGAAATTATAAATGATCTAAACAAAATGAATTGTAGAATTATAGTTGCTTTTGAAGATGAAAGGATTATATCTAACATAAAAAGAGTAATTGATGAAACAGATGTATCCAAAGTAGTTATAGTCTCTCCAGGAGATTATCTATCACCAGTAGAAAGAACACTATTAAATCTAAAAAATAAAAAGGAAGGAAAAACAGTAAAAATAAATGATGATAAAAGATTTATTCGCTTAAAGGATTTTCTAAAACAAGATAAAATTGCCCAAAATATGGGTTACAAGTTATCTCCAGCAAAATTTGAAAAAGAAAGACCTTCCATTATAGTAGGATCTAGCGGAAGCACAGGCACACCAAAACAAATTATACACACAGAATACAATTTTAATTCAGCAATACAAAAAATGGCTTACACAGATTTACCATTTTATCAAGGAAATACTATGCATATTTCAATTCCGCCGTTTATAATTTATGGATTAGGAAACTCTATTTATGGAAGTCTAGCCTTTACTATGAAAGCAAAAATGAATCCATTTGTAGAAGAAAATACCATTTATAGTGATTTAGGAGAATTTGATATAGCATTAGGAGCACCTCTCCATTATCGCTATATTTATAATCAAATACTTGACTTACAAAAAAGAATAGAACAATTATCTAAAGAAGAAAAATTGAATAAAAATACAAAAAAAGAATTATCTAAGTGTATAAGAGAACTTACAATCGCACAAGAGGGAATAAGAAGAGTAAAAGCATTTGTCTCAGGAGGAGATAAAATAGGAGCAGAAGAACTTTTAGAAATGGAAAGACTATTTGAAAGACCAATAGTAAATGGCTATGGAAATAATGAAAGTCTTGGAGCTGCAATTGTCTCTCCAATGTATGCAAATAAACCAGGAAGTATTGGTATTCCAATGAAAGGTGTAGAAATTAAAATAGTAGAGGAAGAAACAGGAAAGAAATTAAGAAAAGGAAATATTGGAGAACTATATATAAAAACAGATAGTGCATTCATTGAATATCTAGGAAATAAAGAAGAAACCAATAGAATAAAGATAAGAGATGAAGAAGGAGAATGGATAAAGTCAGGAGATTTAGCCTATATTGATGAAGACGGTTATATTATTCATAAAGGCAAATCAAAGACTAATCAATAAAGAAGCTTTTAAAATAAGTCCTGTGACAATAGAAGAAGTAATAGCAAAACTTCCTTTTGTAAAAGAATGTGTAGTAGTAGGAGTAAAAGACGAAAAATCAGGTCAATTACCAATAGCTTTTATAGTATTAAACGATACACTTTTAGAATTTGAAGAGGCCAAAGAAAAAATAGAAAAGATATGTAGAGAATTTCTTCCAGATTATGAAATCCCATCCTACTATCATCAATTAGAACAAATACCTTATACACCAAATGAAAAACAGGATTTCAGACAATTAGAAAAAATAGGAGAAGAAATTGTAAATCAAAAAAAATATATCAAAAAATAGCAAAAAAAGATCGTTAGCTATTTTTTTTTATGTTATACTACTTATAGAGTAGGTGATAGGATGAGTGGAACTATTTTTTTAACGGTATCTGCCTTAATTTATACCATAATGACCCTAATTTTATTTTTAAAAAAAGATAAAATAAACAAAATAGAAAACAGAATTTTTACAGCTATATTGATTACATCCATCACATCTATGTGCACAGAACTTTTAATCGTATTTACCAATCAAATCCCAATTATCAGTACCATTATTCAGAAATTATTTTTAGTTTGTATAATTTCTTGGTTATGTGTATTTGTAATTTATACTTTCATTATAACCATGTTTGATAAGGAAAATAAGGAAGAAAAAGTAAAAAGTTATAAAACATATATAACTCTATATATAATAGTAAATTGTATTGTATCTATAATATTATTTCTGCTCCCTATTGAATTCAATTCCATAAATGGTTCAAAATATACATCAGGTCCTAGTGTAGATACTCTATTTTTAGTAGTAGGATTAGATATACTTATAATGGTAATTTTAGTATTGACCCATCTAAAATACATTAATAAGAAAGGATACTTACCTATTATAACATTAATTATTCTTTTAATACTTGTGGCAATCATTCAAAATAGTTATCCTGAAATGTTACTATCCAATGCAGTATTTGGTTTTATAGTCTTTCTAATGTATCATACAATAGAAAATCCAGATTTAAAAATGTTAAGAGAAACCCTTCTAGCTAAAAATCAAGCTGAAAAAGCAAACAGAGCTAAAAATGATTTTTTATCAAGTATGTCCCATGAAATCAGAACACCACTAAATGCCATAGTAGGTTTAGCAGAAGATATAACCTCATATAAAGACCAGGTTCCAAAGGAAGTAGTTGAAGATAGTATAGATATTCAAAATGCAAGTGGTACACTATTAGAAATAGTGGGAAATATTTTAGATATAAATAAAATAGAAGCAGAAAAAATAGAGATTATCAAATCCCCTTATAATCTAAAAAAAGAAATAAAAAAATTAGCTAAAGTAACGACAACAAGAATAGGGGAAAAACCAATCAAATTTACTTTAAATATAGCAGAGGATGTTCCAGATGAACTAATAGGAGATAGAACACATATAAAACAAATTGTAAACAACCTTTTATCAAATGCTATCAAATATACAGAAGAAGGAGAAATTAATTTAACTATTAAATGCATCAATGAAAAAGATATCTGTAATCTAATACTAAGTGTAGAAGATACAGGAAGAGGGATAAAAAAAGGAGATATAGAAAAGCTCTTTACAAAATTTGAAAGACTAGATATAGAAAAAACTCAACAACAGAAGGAACAGGACTGGGACTTGCTATTACAAAGAGCCTAGTAGAAATGATGGGAGGAAAAATCAATGTACAATCTCAATTCGGAAAAGGTTCAATATTTATAGTACAAATTACACAGAAAATTAGTAAATTAATAAGTCAAGAGGAAATTGAATTAATAGATATAGACAAAAAAATAGAAGACGTAAGTAATTATAAGAATAAAAAAATACTAATTGTAGATGATAACAAACTAAATATAAAAGTAGCAACTAAAGCCTTACAAGAACTAGATGTGAAAATAGAAGAAGCAGCAAGCGGAGAGGAATGTCTAAATAAAGTAAAAGAAGGAAATAAATACGATTTAATTCTTATGGATATTATGATGCCGAATATGAGTGGAGAAATAGCCTTACAAAAATTAAAAGAATTAAAAGAATTTGATACTCCAGTAATAGCTCTAACAGCAGATGCCTTAAGTGGAGCGAAAGAAAAATATTTAAAGGAAGGATTTATAGATTATATTGCAAAACCTTTTTCTAAAAACGAAATCAAAGAAAAACTAGATATCCTATTCAAAAAGGCCAAAGAAAATAGATGGAAAGATGTACCTATACATATAATAAAGTAGAGTATTTTAAGCTTATGTATTATTTTTTTTAAATAAAACTTATGATATACTATCAATGTAAGCAGTAGGAGGTAGTTATGACCATACTAGAATATATTGATCATTATAAAGACAAAACCTTTAAGGAGTTGGCATTTAATGAAGTAGATAACGTAATTTTTTCAAGTATAAGTTACATTGATTTAGATGATGTAGTCTCAACATGGTCTAAAGAAAAAATATCTATTGCAGAAGCAAAAAGAAAATACTTTGAAAATTATCAGAAAAACGGTAAAAAAATGATTGCGTATAAACATGCAATTGATATTTTTGAACATATTGCGAATACCAACAGATATAAAGATCTACTTCTATATAATTACGCCTATATTGGAGACGAAAATAGACAGTTTTCAGCAGTAACAATAGAAATTAATGAAAACTTAATTTATATTTCTTATGAAGGAACAGATCATTTAGTAAGTGGATGGATGGAAGATTTTAAAATGTCTTATCTTTTTCCAGTTCCAGCTCAAAAACATGCAATTAGATATTTAGATAAATATATTTTTAGTAAAAAAGATATAATTTTAGGTGGACACTCCAAAGGAGGGAATTTAGCACTAGTAGCAGGAATGTATGCCAACATCTTTGTACGTTCAAAAATAATAAAAATATATGTAAATGATGGTCCAGGATTAAAAAAAGCCCAATTTGAAAGCCAAAAATATCAAAATATAAAAGACAAATTAGTAAATATTATTCCCAATTACGCACTTGTAGGACTATTATTACAACATTCAAATGACTACAAAGTAGTTTTATCAAGTAAAAAAGGTGTATTAGCACATGACCTATTCACTTGGAGAGTAGATGATGTAACCTTCATAGAAACAGAACTCAGTACCTTTAGTAAAATACTAAATAAAAGTATGAACTCATGGGCAAATAAATATAATGATTACCAAAGAAAAGAATTCACAGAATCCCTTTTTAGTGTGTTTAAAAGAGCAGGGATAAAAAGTTTAGAAGAAGTATTACAAAATAAAACATTAATACTAAAATTAGTATATGAAAGTAGAGGAATAAATAAAGAAACAAAAAAAATGCTTAGGGAATTTATTTGGATATTATTTGAATATATAAAAGATTATAAAGAACTATAAAATATATAAAAAAACTAGCATGTATACTCTTTATTTGATACAATAATACATAGATTAGTAAGGTGAGAATATGTACTTAAAAGAAATAAATACCTTGGGTTTTAAAAGCTTTGCAGATAGAATTAATATTAAATTAGATGACAAGATAACTTGCATTGTTGGACCAAATGGATCAGGAAAAAGTAATATTGTAGATGCTGTAAGATGGGTTTTAGGAGAACAGTCCATAAAATCTTTACGTGGAGAAGGTATGATGAGCGATATTATCTTTTCAGGTAGTAAATCAAGAAAACCACTAAATGTAGCAAGTGTAGAACTAGTTTTTGATAATACAGATAACTATTTAAAATACAATTTTAGTGAAATATCAATAAAAAGAAAAGCCTATAGGAATGGAGAAAATGAATACTTCATAAATAAAGAAAAATGTAGACTAAAAGATATTATCAATATGTTTATGGATACAGGAATGGGAAAAATAGCTTTCAATATCATTAGTCAAGGAGAAGTAGAAAAAATTCTTTCAAGTGCATCAGTAGAAAGACGCCTTATAATAGAAGAAGCAGCAGGAATTACAAAATATAAAAAAAGAAAAGAAGAAGCGATAAAAAGATTAGAGAAAACTCATGAAAATCTAGATCGAGTAAATGATATTATAAATGAATTAGAAAGACAAGTTATTCCCTTAAGAGAACAAAGTAAAAAAGCCAAAATATATTTAGAAAATAAAGAACAACTAGAAAGAATTGAAGTAGCCCTTTTATCTTTTGATATCAAAAATTTATCAGAAGAAAAAAATATATTAGAAGAAAAAAAGAATAAGATTGAAGACAAACTATTAAGTATCAATAATGATTCATTAAAAGAGGATGCCCTAATAATAAGTAGTAATCAAAAATTAGAAGAACTGCAGCAAAAAACAAGTAATGAAAATAATATTCTCCTAAAAATAGTAGAAGAAGTAGAAAAATTAAATAGTGAACGCTTACTGCTACAAGAAAAAAGTAAAAATGCAAAAAATAAAAATGAAAAGGAAGAAGAATACAAAAATCTGTTAAATAATAAAACCAAACTAAAAGCAGAAATAAGAAAAATAGAAATAGATTATCTAGATTTAGAAAAGAAACTACAAACAAGAGAAGAATGTATAGAAGAACTAAATATAAAAAAGAACTCTTTTAATGAAAGAAAAAATGCCTTTTTAAAAGAACAAGCACACTTAGACCAAGAATTAATAAAGTTAAAATATCAAAAAGATACAATAAAAGCAGAATTAGAGAATATGTCCTTTATACCATCGGCAGTAAAAGAGGTACTAAATGAAAATACCTTATCTGGAATATATAATACAATAGGAAATGTTGTAATGTGTGATGAAAATTTTGCCAAAGCTTTAAATACAGCTATTGCTGGATGCAAAAACTTTATTATTACAGAAAATGAATACGCTAGTAAGGTCGCAATTTCCTACTTAAAAAAAACAGGACATGGAAGGGCAACCTTCTTTCCCCTAGATGTAATAAAAGAAAGATACATAGATGAAGTGACATTATCAAACATCAAAGACAAAGAAGAATATATTGCAGTCTTAAGTGACATAGTAAAATGCGAGGAAAAATATAAAAATGTAATTAAAAATCAATTAGGACAAGTTTTAGTAAGTAAAGATATAGATACAGCTACAAAACTAAGCAAAGAAATAAACAGAAGATATAAGATAGTAACCCTTGATGGAGATATAGTAAATGTAGGAGGAAGTCTAACGGGTGGAAGTGAAAATGCGAAGAGTCGTAGTGCCATAAGTATAAGGCAAGAACTTCATTTTATAGAAGAAAAAGAGCAGGAAAAGAAACAAGAAAAAGAAGAAATCAACATTCAAATAGCAAAAGTAGAAGAGATTCTAAAAAAAATAGAGGAAGAATATTTTAACATATCTCTAGAATCAAATAATCTAAAAAACTCTCTTGATACGAAAAAGAGACAAAAACAAGACTTAGAAAAAGAAGAGTACCAGTTAGAAACAGAATTAAATTTAGTAAAAGAATTAGTAAGTGATAATGTAGATATAAAAGAACAAGAACTATTAGAAAAATACCTAGAACAGGTAAATTTAAAAGAAAAAACACAAAAAAATATAGAAAATTTAAATAGTGAAATGATAATTTTAAAAGACAAAATAGAGAATTTAAGTGCAACATATAAAATGAAAAACAGCGAAGAGCGTAATCTAGAAAAAGAAAAGAATAATATTTCAATTCGATTAAGTCGCATAGATACATTAATGGATTCTTATCTTTTAACATTAAATGAAGAATACTCCATTACATATGAAAAAGCTATAAAAGAATACAAACTAGAAATAGAAGTAGAAGAGGCACGGAAAAAGGTCGCACTTTATAAAAACAATATAAAACAAATAGGTATGGTAAATACAGATGCCATAGAAGAGTATGAAAGAGTAAATGAGAGATATAGCTTCCTTTGTAGAGAAAAAGATGATTTATTAATAGCAGAAAACTCTTTAAAAGATATAATGAATGAAATGGATGGAGTAATAGAAGAAGAATTTACAAGAACATATAATGCAATAAATGAAGAGTTTGGAAAAGTATTTAGTGAATTATTTAAAGGAGGAAATGCAAGTTTAGTTTTAACAAATGAGAGTGATATGTTAACAACGGGAATAGATATTATAGCTTGCCCACCTGGAAAAAAATTATCTTCAATTTCTCTTTTATCAGGAGGTGAAAAAACCTTAACAGCAATAAGTCTTTTATTTGCAATCTTAAATATCAGAAAGGTTCCATTTTGTCTTTTTGATGAAGTGGAAGCAGCTCTTGATGAAGCAAATGTAGAAACTTTTGGAAAATACTTATCAAATTATAGAAATAAAACCCAATTCTTAATTATTACACATAAAAAGAAAACCATGGAGTATGCAGACACTTTATATGGCATTACGATGCAAGAGTCAGGCGTCTCAAAGCTAGTAAGCGTCAAATTGAAAGAACATGTAGACACATTATGAAAAAAGACCTTATATTGGTCTCATAGAATCCTTATCTTTATAAGGATTTTTTTTATCAATTTTATCAGTAAATAAAATACCGTCTAAATGATCCATTTCATGTTGAAAAGCAATAGCAAGTTCTTCACGTCCCCTAACAACAATCTTCTGTCCATTCATATCTTGTGCCTCAATCGTTACCCGAGCATATCTTGGAACAATACCTAAAATATCTCTGTTCACACTTAAACAACCTTCTCCATCTTCCACATAAATTTTCTCAGCAGAATAACTAATAATTTTGGGATTAATCAAAACATAGGTGTTAAATTTTCCCTTTTCATATTCATGAACCACTACAAAATATCTTTTTAAAACACCAAGCTGAACAGCTGCAAGCCCCATACCAGGTCTTAAATCGTACTGTAAAGCTTTCTCTTCAATTTGACTATTTGTCAAATACTCAATAGAATCTTGAATTATTTTTTTATCATCAAGGGTTAAGGGAAAAATAACATCAAGGGATTTTTTTCTCATTCTTTTATCTTTCTCATCTAAAATATCTTTTGTTTGTAACATATTTTCACCTCTTAAACATGTGTATTATAACACAAAAAAGAAGAAATTGTAAACAAAAGAAAAAGTAAGAAATTAACGCCTTTTTTCTGTATACTTTTCAAATACATAAATTTTTCCTCTAGATGGTTTGCATCCAAAGAAAAGTTCTTGTGTTCGAAGAGATGTATAATCAGAAAGAGGATAAAATTCACCATAATCTAAATAATCATTTTTCTTTTTAGAAAATACATTTGAAAGAACTTCGCCCTTCGGATTAATTTCAAAAATCAAATGGTCAGAGAACAAATTATGAGAAGATAAAATAACATCCTCTGCTAAAAAACGATCCTTATCTTCCTCTATAACACTTAATCGATCATATTCTCTAGTAAGAAATTGGCCAGTAGTTAAATCGTATAAACGATTTTTATAAAAACCAGTAATAACTATACCATCATGGTTTGTTGTTTGGTAATAGCCCCCTATATTTTCCTGAATAAGGTGAGAACCTTTTGTTTGAAATCGAATATGTCTAGTCTTTGTATCATCAATGGCACGAAAAGGAGTCCTAGTTTGAATTAAAAAATCATCTCCTAATAAACGTGTAATAGTCTGATTATTTTCAGAAAAGCAAAGATATTCTCCTGCAACATCACCATTCTGATAATCTACCTCACAAAAATCATCTGTAATCACGCCTAAAAGATGACCACATACTTGATTCTCTTTATCAAGAAGAATAGCTTCTGCCACGGCAAGATGATGAAAAAAAAGAAGATTTTTCTCATCAACCACCATTCTATCGAAATTCTTATTTGCGAGCTTTTTCCCATGATATTGAATAGTTTTCATAATACCTCCTATATGTAAACATATATTATATAGGAAAGAATAAAAAAAGCAACTATTAAAGTTACCTTTTTCAAATTTTAAATACTTAAGCTACAAATCTTGTTCCAATAACGATAACTAATAAGATAAATAATACTAAAATGATTGCATATGTAGAATTGTTACTGCCACCAGTACCACAACCAGTATTCATAGGATAATAACATGGAGTCGATTGATAATTCATAGAAGAACAACCGCATCCACTATTATTATTTCCATAATAATACATAACATTTCCTCCTTTACTGTATCTAATACATCATATTCTAAAACTGACAAGATGTGCTTTAAAATCAAAATAATAGTATTAAACTTGAACATTTTATGATATTATAAAGATAATAGGGAAGGAGAGATATATGAATAAAACATTAAAATATTTAGATAAACCATTATTATTTATTAGTTTTCTCCTTTTTATATTTGGTCTAATTATGGTGTTTTCAGCATCAAACGTAACAGCCTATATGAAATATGCAGCGAGTCCTTATAACTATTTTATAAAGCAAGGTCTCTTTCTTCTTGCAGGAATAATTTTATTTTTAATAATGATAAGGTTTAATACCAAATTTTATGGAATTATCTCTTGGATTTTAATGATCGCTATGCTCTCAAGTTTAGTAGCCCTGCTTGTTGTAGGACAAGCAAAAAATCAAGCAGTAAGTTGGTTTGAGATAGCAGGTTTTACTATTCAACCAAGTGAATTTGTAAAAGTAGTCTCAATTATTTGGCTCGCAAATTATTATGAAGAAAAAAAAGATAAACTTTCCTCCTGGATTGTAACTCTTTTTCCTATACTGGTTTGTATGATTGTAGCAGCACTTATTTTTCTACAACCAGATTTAGGGACTACAATTATCTATGTAGTTCTAGTAGCACTAATTTTTTTTAGTGAACCAATACCAAAAAATATGAAAATAAAACTAGTATTAGGTGTGATGGGAATCGCTCTAATAGGACTAGTAGCTTTAAATCTAAGTGGAAAGAAATTAATTTTAGAAAGACAATTAGAAAGATTCAATTTTCTAAGACCATGTGATAGACTTTTAGATGATGGGAACCAAGTCTGCAATGGTTATATCGCTATAAATAATGGAGGAGTATGGGGAAAAGGACTTGGAAACAGTACCCAAAAATATCTATATTTACCAGAACCCTATACAGATTTTATTTTTACCATTATGGTGGAAGAATTAGGATGTGTAGTAGGAGTAATACTCATTCTTTTCTATATGTTTATTCTCTATAGAATATTAGTAATTGGACGAGAATCATATACCAATAGAGGTTGCACAATATGTTATGGTGTATTCTTATATATCAGTCTACATATATTTGTAAATCTTTTAGGAATATTAGGTCTAATCCCTATGACAGGAGTTCCTCTCCCATTTATGAGTTATGGAGGAAGCTTTACAATCTGTTTAATAGCAGCTTTAACAGCAGTAGAAAGAGTAAATATAGAAACAGGAATAAGAAACAATTTAAAGACAGAAGTCCCACCTAAAATTAAGAAAAAAAGAAAAGTGAAAACAACTTAAAAATCTTCTAAAATAGGAGATTTTTCTTTTTCAAAAATAGTTATAAAAATAATCTTTCAAAATAGGACAAAAACAAATTTTTCCTCCTTTTTCGATATATTCATGATATGATAAGTATAGAACGACTCAAAAATACAAATATAAAAGGAGGAATATCTATGTTCTACCCAGAATTTATAAAAGAAAAAGACACAATTGGTATCACAGCACTCTCAAATGGAGTAGTGAATAAATTAAAAATAAATAGACTAGAAAATGCCCATAGAAAATTACAAAAAAAAGGCTACCATATAATAGAAACAGATGATGTAAGAAAAGATAGATATGGAAAAAGTGCACCAAGTAAAGTACAAGCAAAAGAATTAGAAGAACTGTATTTAAAAAAAGAGGTAAAACTAATTTTAATAGCAGCAGGAGGGGACTTTTTAATGGAAACCTTACCATACATAGATTTTTCCATATTAAAAGAAAATCCAAAATGGATACAGGGATATTCTGATCCAACACTTCTCCTGTTTTATATTACAACACATCTCGATATAGCAACCATTTATGCCAGTAATGCTTGCACATTTGGAATGGAGACTTGGCATGAGTCACTAGAAGATAATTTTAAAATACTAGAAGGAAAATTACTAAAACAAACAAGTTTTGAAAAGTATGAGCAATTTCCCCATAAAGAAGAAACAGGTCTTGAATCTTATAATCTAGATAAAGATGTCTATTGGAATATAATTACAGAAGAAGAAAAAATAAAAACACAAGGACGAATAATTGGTGGATGCTTGGACTCCCTATCAGATATATTTGGAACAAGATTTGACAAAACATTGTCTTTTATAGAAAAGTATAAAGAAGAGGGGATAGTCTGGTATTTTGATGTTTGTGAGCTGACAAGTGAAGCATTAATACGCACATTATGGAAATTTAGAGAAGCTGGTTGGTTTCAATATACAAAATGTATTTTATTTAGTAGAATAATAAAGGAAGAAAGTTTCTATGGCATAAGTTACTCACAAGCGATCAAAAACATTTTAGAACAACTACATATACCTGTTGCAATAAATTGTGATTTTGGACATGTAAGTCCTAGAATGACAATGATAAATGGTAGTATTGCAAATATAAAAATACAAAATGGAAAAGGAGAGATTTTCTTTGAACTAAAATAAAAAAGGAGGAGATAGAATGATAAAAAAATTAAAACCATTTAAGCTACTTTGGGATTATATAAAAGAAGACAAAATAAAGCTCTTTTTCTATATTCTTTTAGTAGCACTCTCCTATGTTCCTGCTCTTATAGCAGTTTATTGCTGGGGACAAGCTATAGAGTTTTTAACCAGTAGAGATTTTAATAATTTTTTACTTTATCTAGTAATTTATGAAAGTATTTATATCCTTTTTTATACTATATTACAAATTCCTAAAGATTATTTATACAATGAATTAGAAATAAAATTTACAAAAGAAATTAGTAAAGACTTATATAAAAAAATTGATAATTTACCAGCAGTGGCCTTTGAAGATATGGGAGTAGGAGAGTTTACAAATAGACTTTGCACAGATCCAGACCGTATTATGGAACTTTTATCACAAATGATACGTCTTTCATGCAAGTTTATGATTGTAATTGTAGTAGTCATAGCCGCATTTAAAATATCTTTCCTACTAGGATTTGAAATCATTCTTTTAGCCATTATTATGGGATTTATTTCAGCAAGATATTACCCCAGAATAAAAAAAGGATATGAAAAAATAAAAAAAGAAAGTGACAATTATGTAAAATTAGCCACAGAGAACATAGCAGGAATTAGAGAAATAAAATCCCTTGGTATAAAAGGAAATATAGAAAAAGGGATAGGAAAAACATTAGATAATTTATACGATTTTACAAGTAAATCAAGAAAATATGAAAGATGGTATTATGCTATGGACAATTTGGCCTACTTTCTAATCCAATTTTTAATTTTTTTCACTTGTGGTAAATATTATATGTCAGGAATAATTTCATTAAGCGTCTTCTTAATGATGGAAACCTATATTTGGAAAATAGATGAAGTAGTAGAAAATATTAGTGTAATTGGAGTAAATTTCAACAAAGTAGCAGTATCCTTAAAAAGAATAGATGAATTAATAAACAATAGAATATATAAAGATGAACAATTTGGTACCAAAACACTTGAAAATGTAAGGGGAACGATTATTTTCGATCAGGTAAAATTCAGGTATAGAGAAGGGGAAGAAGATACATTAAAAGGACTAAATCTCAAAATAGAACCCTATAAAAAGATTGCTATTGTAGGACGAAGTGGAAATGGAAAAAGCACCATTTTTAACTTACTCTTAAGATACTTTGATGCTACAGAAGGACAGATTTTAATAGATGATGTAAATATAAAGGATTTAACAGAAAAATCTCTTCGAGAAAATATTTCTATAATTAGGCAAAGTCCTTATCTTTTTAACTTATCTATACTAGAAAATTTTGAATTAGTAAAAGAAGGGGTAACCTTAGAAGAAATAAGAGAGGTTTGTAAAAAATCCTATATTGATGAATATATTATGTCTCTACCTAAACAATATGATACTATAGTAGGAGAAGGTGGCATAAACTTAAGTGGGGGACAAAAACAAAGAATCGCTATTGCAAGAACCCTTCTTTTAAATACAAAAATAATTTTATTTGATGAAGCAACAAGTGCACTTGACAATGAGTCCCAAGATTATATAAAAAAGACCATAGATAATTTGGTAAAGACCCATACTGTAATTATTGTGGCACATCGCTTGTCAACGATTATGGATGCAGATGTCATTCATGTAATAAATAAAGGTATGTTAGAAAACTCTGGTACACATAAAGAATTATTAGAAAAATCAGTTGCTTACAAAAGTCTATATTTAACAGAAGAGGGTTCTTAAAAGGAGAAATAAAATGAAAACAAGAAATATTTTGGAAGTACAAGAAGAAATAAAAAGATGTGAGGAAAATAAAATACTAAATAATGAACAAAAAGAAATCAGATTAAGAATATTAAAAACGTATATAAAAGTTTTACAAAGTAAGGAAGAATATCAAAAATTAAAAATAAGTTATAGAGAAAAATGTATACAATTAAATAAAAAGACAGAACAAAGTATACCATTAAAAACAGATTTAGAGGAAAATATAAGAACACTAAAAGAATACATAGAAAATACAAGTCTTGTAAATTTATTAGATAAGAATCTCATAAAAAATTTAGATTATATTAATTTAAAAAATGCAACCTATCCTTATAGAAAAGGAAAGGAACATGAATATGAAGTACTATCCTTGGCAATAGATATCTATAATCTTATAAATGCCATTTTAGAAAATATAATGAAAAGAATAAGCACAAGTAAAGAAAATCTTAGCAAATATATAAATACAGAATTATTAGAAAAATGTAGTAGAAAAGAAGAAAATAATCATGGCAAAAAAACAGTAAAAATAAAAGCAAAAAATATTCCAGAATATATGGCTTGTAGAGATATAGCCTATATGAAATTAGACCAAATGCTAGAAGAAGATAAAATCAATCAATTAATATATGACTGTGGAATGACCATTATAAATGAAATATTCAATTATTATATAGATGGACTAGATGAAATTACAATAGCCCCTGCAAGTAAAAAAGAAAAATTGTTTGTCAAAAAAAATGATTAAATAAAAATACCTTTTAAATATTCTAAATAAAAAGGTATTTTTTTATGGATAAATAATATGTTGGAAAGACAAGCATAAAATAATTTTTTGCTTGTCTTTCCATATTAATACTTTTTCTCTTCAGCTTCCATATTCTTATATTTTTCTACCTTTTGAATAGTATTCGCAAGAATATTTAAAGCGACTTGTTCCGTTTTTCTATCTATATCTCTTAGAGGATTCAATTCAACAATATCAAAAGATTCAATAACATGAATACGATTTAAAAGCTCATTCAAAATTTTCATACCATTATCAATCGTAATACCATCTACTTCTGGGATAGAAACACCACTTGTAAAATCAGGATCAAAAATATCCATGTTGTATACAATATGAACTCCATTTGTTTTATCTGTTGCAATCTTGAAGGCTTCCTCCATAACAGATTCTATTCCTTTTTGTAACAAATCTTCAGTTGTAAAACAAGTAGCTCCAGAGTAACGAAGGTTATCTTTTTCTAATCGTTCTATATTTCTAGCTCCCACTATAACAGTCTTTTTTGGATTGATGACAATTCCATTATTATGAGTATGAAAAGATCGAAGTTCTGCACATTCATATCCTGTAATAGCAGCACAAGACAATCCATTTATATTTCCAGAAATAGTAGACTTAAAAGTATGAAAATCAGCATGAGCACTAATATAAATCATTCCCATATCTTCAAAACGAGTAGAAGAGGCCAAACTGCTAGCAATCGATACAGAACTATCACCACCAATTGTAATAGGAAAAAAGCCTTTTTTTATCTGTTCCAAAATAGTATGATAAATTTTTGTATTAAACTGATTAATCTCATATTCGTTTTTTCTTCGATCAGATAAATTACGATTTTTAATAATTTTATCATCCTGAATGAAAGAAATAATTTCTCCTTTATAAGAAGACTTTATATCATTTAATAATTGACTAGGGCCAAATTTTGATCCATCTATATGTTCACCTAAGTCACTACCTGCACCAATTAAAACTGTTTTCACTTTATAATCACCCAATTTTATAATACAACAAAAAAAAATATTGTTCAACCATTTGTCTTTTAATTTGTAAACTTTTACGATACAATGAAAGTGGTGATAAAATGAAAAAATTAAGTGAATTGTATGAAGTAGAAAGTGATGTTTTAATAAAAGGAATTAAAATAAATTCCAAAGAGATTGAAGAAGGAGACTTATTCATATGTGTAAGTGGTTTTAGTGCAGACAGACATGACTTTATCGATGAAGCAATAGAAAGAGGAGCAAGCGCTATAGTAGTAAGCAAAGATATAAAAAAAGATATTCCAACAATAAAAGTAAAAAATACAGATGAGGAATTACCCCTTTTATGTAAAAGATTTTATGATAATCCAGAAGAAAAATTAAAAATGATAGGAATAACAGGCACAGATGGAAAAACATCAAGTGCCATAATTATCCAAGAATTATTAGGAAAAGACAATTGTGGTTATATTGGAACAAATGGTTTAATTTATAAAGATGTATGCAAAAAAATAGTAAATACAACCCCTGATGCAGATAGAATCTATCAATATCTAAAAGAAATTGTAGAATCTGGTTGTAGTTATGTGGTAATGGAAGTATCAAGTGAAGCTCTCTATCATAAAAGAGTAGATACTTTGAAATTTGATATATGCGCTTTTACAAATATTACAGAAGACCACTTAAATATTCATAAAACCATTGAAAATTATAAAGAAAGTAAAAAAAGACTCTTTTCCCTTTTGAAAAAAGATGGAGTATCTATTTTAAATATAGATGATGACAATTATGAATATATAAAAAAAGCTTGTAAAGATAAAACAATCTCTTATGGAGAAAAAGAAGATGCCGATTTTAAAATAGAGAATATAAATGCCAAAGAAGAAGGAATAACATTCGAAGTCAAAACAAAAGAGGAAAGGTATAAAATAGAAAGTCCCCTACATGGTTCATACAATACATACAACCTAACATTAGGAATGATTGTAGCGAATCTTTTAGGAAAAGAAAACTGCCTAAAAAGAATAAAAGACATCAATTGTATCCCAGGAAGAACAGAAATCATTAATTTTGGTCAAAATTACACAGTTATCTTAGATTATGCTCACACTTATAACGGAATTTATAATATTATAAAGAATATGAAACAAGAACCACATAATAGAATGTTAGTCTTAACAGGAGCAGCAGGAGGAAGAGAACATGAAAAAAGAAGCAAAATAGGAAAAATGATATTAGAAAATGCAGAATATACAATCTTTACAATGGATGATCCCAGATATGAAAGTGTAGACGAAATAATTGATGAATTAGTAAAAGATACAACCAAAACAAACTATGAAAGAGTACTAGATAGAGAAAAAGCCATATTTAAAATATTTGATTTAGCAGAGGAAAATGATATGGTGTTAATATTGGGAAAAGGAAGAGATAATTATATGGCAATAGAGGATAAAAGAATAGAATATTGTGACTATGATGTAATTTGTAAATACTTTAAAAATAAAGAAAATAGACAGAAAGATTTACAACAATAATCTTGCAAATACTGTAAAAGAAAAATGTAAAACAATGTAATCTATATAATGTTTTAATTGCCTTTTTCATAATTAATTGCTAAACTCAAATTAAGATAAGGGAGAAAAATTATGAAAAACAAGAATAAAGGTAGTAATGAAAAAAGAGCACAATCAGTAGTAGTAATTATATTAACCATCATGCTTATACTTTTAGTAGTAGGAGTAACATACGCTTTATTTACATATAGTAAAAATGGTACTGCAATAAACCAAGTGACAACAGCAACCATGACTATGAACTATGTAGAAGGAGAAAATGGATTAACAATAGAAAATGCAATACCTATGGAAGATGCAGTAGGAAAAAGTTTAATAGGAGAAGACGAAGTCTTTGATTTTACAATAGATGTCAATATGACTCCAGGACAAGGATTAATCTATGAGATTGCAGCCAAAAAAACAGAATATCCAGAAGAACAAGCTATAAAAAATGAAGATGTACGATTATATTTAGAGTCATCAAACACAAAAGGAAGCGGTTATACCCAAGAAATGGCACCAACCTCTTTTACCCCATTAGAAAATGATACAACAATTGGTTCAAAAAAAGGAGAAATGCTTTTGGCAACAGTAGGAGTAACAGAGTCTAAAACAACATATTATAGACTAAGAATGTGGGTATCAAAAGACTTTGTTTTAACAGGCATTTCTAAGAAATTTACAGTCACAATTAATGCCTATGGAAAAGATACCTCTGTAGAAAATGCTGAGACTTTAGCATCCTAAATAAAAATATATACTGAAAAAAGTATATATTTTTAGTTGGAGCAAATTCATTCAATATTATTGTTTCGAATAAATTCTCTTAATATTTTAGTTAGAGCCCGCTTTTCAATTCTAGATACATAACTTCTTGAAATCTTCATTTGCTTGGCAATCTCCTTTTGAGTTAAAGCATCTTGATTATTTAATCCATAACGCATAATTAAAATTTGCCTTTCCTGTTCTGTTAATATATTTATATATTCTCTTAATAATTTAATATTGTCTTTAGTTGTAAGATCATCTATCATATCTTGTTTAGGAGTTTTTAATATATCAAGTATAGCAATTTCATTTCCATCCTTATCATAACCAATAGCATCATTTAAAGAAATATTCTTAGAAAATTTGTTATTACTACGAAAATGCATAAGAATTTCATTTTCAATACATCTTGCACAATATGTAGTGAGCTTGACTCCTTTTTTTAATGAAAAAGTATCCACCCCTTTGATTAGACCTATAGTTCCAATACTAATTAAATCATCTTGTTCACCATCTCTAGGATCAAATTTTTTTACAATATGAGCAACCAGTCTTAGATTATGTTCAATAAGCTTATTTCTTGCTTCTTTATCACCCATACCTTTTTTTTGTAACAGATTTTCTTCCTCCTCATCTGTCAAAGGTTCTGGAAATACCTGATTAGAATAACTACCAGTAAAGAAAAAATTCCTTAAAAGATTTAATAGTTCAAAAAACATATAATCACTTCCCAATAAATTATATGTCCACTATACTCGAATTATAGTATCTATTTTTAAAGAAATAAAGCATAGAAAAAGAAAAAAATTTTTCAAATACTGAATACAAGATAAAAAGGAAAATACGAACAAAAAATAAGTAAACGAAAATAACATATATTTTAGTTTGAAAAGGAAAAGATGTGGTATACTAAAATAGAAAGTGTAAAAGTAGTAGGAGTAGTGGATATGAAAAAAAAGAAAGAGCAAGAAGAAACATTAAAAAATAAAGATAAAAAAACAGAGGAAGAACTATTCAAATCCTTAAAAGAAAATAGAGTGCTACTAGGAGATGATTGGGAAAAAGAGGAAGATATAGAAGAAATAAATGAAATACAAAAGAATAAAGAAAGAATAAAAAGAAAGAAAAAATATCCATGGCAAATCTATGTACTTCTATTATCAATTATAGTATTAATAATAGGAGCAGTAATCAGTATAAAATATGCTCCACATATTACCTTAAAAGGAGAAAAAAATATTATATTAAACTATAAGGAAGAATATAAAGAAAAAGGATACAAAGTAACAGTAAATGGAAAAGATCATACAAATAAAATACAAATAAAAGGCAACGTGAATACAAAGAGATTAGGAACTTATAAATTAGAGTATTCCTATAGAAATGGACTATTTCTATCAAAAAAAAATAGAACAATACAAGTAAAAGACTTAAAAAAACCAATAATTATGTTAGATGGAGGAAAAGAAATATACATTTGTCCCAATACAGAATATCAAGATAAGTATAAGGCAATAGACAATTATGATGGAGAACTTACAAATAGAGTAAAAATAGAAAAGCAAAAGGAAAAATACATTTATACGGTTACAGATAAAGCAGGAAATAAAACTACAATAATGAGAAGAGTAATCAAAAAAGATAGAATAAAACCAACTATAACTTTATCTGGTGAAAAAGTAATCAATATACAAATAGGACAGGAATATAGAGAAGATGGCTACCAAGCACTTGATAATTGTGATGGAGATATTACTAGTAAAGTAATAATTGAAAAGAATGTAGATATAAATAAAGCTGGAGTATATGAAATAAAATATAAAGTAAAAGATAATGCAAATAATGAAGCAGAGGAAAAGAGAACAATCAACATAGTAGAACCTCCAAAAAAAGGAACAATATACCTAACTTTTGATGATGGACCACAAGAAGGAACAACCAATATAATTTTAGATATTTTAAAAGAAGAAAAGGTACCAGCCACATTTTTTGTCACAAATAAAGGACCAGATTATTTGATAAAAAGAGCATATGATGAAAATCATACAATAGCCCTACATACAGCAAGTCATAATTATGCAGTCTTATATGCTTCGGATGAAGCCTATTTTCAAGATTTAGAAAGTGTACAAACAAGAGTGAAAAATATTACAGGTTATACTTCAAAAATTATTCGCTTTCCTGGTGGCAGCAGCAACACAATTAGTAGAAAATATAGTGAAGGCATTATGTCACGTCTTACAAAAGAAGTACTAAATAGAGGTTATAAATATTACGATTGGAATATATCTAGTGGGGATGCAGGTGGAACCACTTCAAGTGAAGGAGTCTACCAAAATGTGATAAATAATCTTAGACATGATAAAGTAAATATGGTATTAATGCATGATATAAAACCACATACAAGAGATGCCTTAAGACAAATTATACAATATGCAAGAGAACAAGGTTATATTTTTGAAAAGATAACAGATACAACAGATATGATTAGGCAAAGAGTAAATAATTAAAGAGAAAAAGTATATTATATACAGAAATTATAAATAAAAAATAGGATATATTGACACAAATTAGAAGAATATAAAACATCTAGAAAAAATAATAAAAAAATATAGACATAAAGTCTTTTTTTTGTTATCATCTAATTATAAGAAATTGCAGATGTAGTTTAGTGGTTAGAATACGGCCTTGCCAAGGCTGTGACGGGGATTCGATTTCCCTCATC